>DATDNN010000140.1:0-7457 GCA_036518255.1 Allosphingosinicella sp.
TCAATCCGGCGCCCACCGATCCGGTGCAGGCGCAGGTCTTCTCCGTCATGCCCTGGGCCTTCGTGTTCATCATGGCGCCCTTCGCGGCGGGCCTGCAGCTTTACTGGGTGACGAACAACACGCTCACGATCCTGCAGCAGCGCTGGCTCTACAGCCGTCATCCCAGCATGAAAGCGGCGGCGGACGCGAAGTGACCATCCCCCTCACCTTTTTCCGTCACCCCGGCGAAAGCCGGGGTCTCTGGACAGCAAAGGCGCTTTTTCGCGACAGGATTCCGGCTTTCGCCGGAATGACGGAGATGGGGCGATGAACGAAACCGAAGCGCCTGACCTGGAAGAACGCGCGCGGAAGCTGTTTTCCGGGCCGATTTCCTTCCTGAAATCGGCGCCGGCGCTCAACTTCCTGCCCGATCCGGAGGTGCTGGAAGTGGCCTTTGCCGGCCGCTCCAACGTCGGCAAATCTTCGCTTATCAACAAGCTGACGAACCGTACCGGCCTTGCCCGTACCTCCAATACGCCGGGCCGGACGCAGGAACTCAATTTCTTCGATGTCGGCCAGCCGCTTCAGTTTCGCCTTGTCGACATGCCCGGCTATGGCTTTGCCAAGGCGCCCAAGGATATCGTCCGGAAATGGCGCTATCTTGTGAACGATTATCTACGCGGCCGCGCGGTGCTGAAGCGCGCCCTGGTGCTGATCGACGCGCGCCACGGCATCAAGGATATCGACCGCGAGATCATGAAGATGCTGGACGAGGCAGCGGTGAGCTATCACCTCGTCCTTACCAAGGCCGACAAGATTAAGGCTTCCGAACTGGCGGCGGTGACGGGGGCCACTGAGGATGAGGCCCGCAAGCGTCCGGCCGCCCATCCCGAAATTATCGCCACCTCAAGCGAAACCGGGCTCGGCATCGAACAGTTACGGAAAGCGGTCATCGAAGCGATCGGCTGATCGGCGGCAAGGGAGGCGCAAGGTTGCTTAAGCTCATTATCGGCAACAAGGCCTATTCTTCCTGGTCGCTTCGCGGCTGGCTCGCCGTCAAGCAATCCGGCATCCCGTTCGAGGAAATCACCGTTCCCATGTTTGATGAGGAATGGGAAAAGCGCGCGCAAGGCAATGAATTCGCGCCTTCGGGCGGCAAGGTGCCAATCCTGTGGGACGATAAGGCGGTAATCTGGGATTCGCTCGCCATCATCGAATGGCTCGCGGACAAGACCGGCAAGGAGCGCTACTGGCCGAAGGACGATGCGGCGCGGGGGATGGCGCGATCGATGGCGGCGGAAATGCATTCGAGTTACGCCAATTTGCGGCGCGAGCACGGCATGAACGTGCGCAAGCAGTTCCCGGCAAAGCCGCTCTCCGAACCCGTTCGGCAGGAAGTCGCCCGCATACTCCAGCTCTGGGCCCAGGCACGGGCGCGCTGGGGCAGCGGCGGACCCTATCTTTTTGGGGCGTTCGGCGCCGTCGACATCATGTTCGCTCCTGTCGTCACCCGTTTCATCACCTATTCGATCACCGTTCCGCCTTTTGCCGCCAATTATATGGAGGCGATCATCACCCATCCCTGGATGCAGGAATGGGTAAGCGCAGCCCAGGAAGAGCCGTGGGTGATCGAACAATATGAACAGCCGCCTCAATAAAGACGGTCAGTAAGGCGTGCCGTCCTTGTGCCGGTAGGTCGCGGCAGCGGCATCCCATTGGAGATCGACGTCGGGATAGTAGCAATTACCCCGATCTGGCGCTCCGACGACAATGAAGACGCAATCGCCGGTTCCGCGATTGATGAGGTGGTGGCCGTTCGGCGCGCCTTTGGGGAAAGCGGCGCAATCGCCTGGGCGGAGCGTGGTTTCGCCCTCGTCCTCGACAAGCACGGCCTCGCCCGAAATGACGACGAGAAATTCGTCCAGTTCGTCATGCCAGTGGCGCTGGCTGGAAATGCCGCCGGGCTGCAGCACAACGCGGCTCACACCGAAATCGGTAAGCCCGCTTGCGGGGCCGAGACGCTGAAACCAGCGCTTCCCCATCTGCGCGGCAAACGGCATCGGATAGGTGGTGCGGTTCGTCGCTTCGACGGTGTCGAGATCGATTTTCGGCATGGATGGTCTCTGCTGGCTGGAGTGGAAAAGCCTTGCTAGGCATAAGGCCATTCGTACGCCTGCGAAAGGCAGGACTATTGTCTCGAAAGATCATGAATGACGATCGATTCCGTTGAGCTCACCCGTCGCCTAATCGCCTGCCCCAGCGTCACTCCGTTGGAAGCCGGCACGCTCGACATCCTGGAAAGTGAGTTGCGCGCCATCGGTTTCGGCGTCCACCGCTTCACGGCGGGCGAAGCGCCGGATGGGCCGGTGGAAAATCTGTTCGCAACGCGCGGATCGGGCGGATCGCATTTCGCCTTCGCCGGCCATGTCGACGTCGTCCCCGCCGGGGCGGGCTGGTCGTCCGATCCGTTCGAGCCGGAGATCAGGGGCAATCTCCTTTACGGGCGCGGCGCGGTCGATATGAAGGGCGCCATCGCCGCCTTCGTCGCGGCCTGCGCCGGGGCGCCGGATCACCGGGGTACGATCAGCCTTATCATTACGGGCGATGAAGAAGGACCGGCCACCTATGGCACCGTCGCCCTGATGGACTGGATGGCGGAGCGCGGGATCGAGCCCGAGATGATTCTGGTCGGCGAACCCACGTCGGAAGCGCGCCTCGGCGACACGATCAAGATCGGACGGCGCGGCTCGGTAAACATGTGGATCACGATCCCCGGCACGCAAGGCCATGTCGCCTATCCTCACCTTGCCGACAATCCGATCACCCGGCTGGGCGAAGTGCTCCGGGCCTTGGCCGCCATGCCGCTGGATGAGGGCAATAGCTGGTTCCAGCCATCCAATCTGGAGGTGACGGAAGTGTCCGGCGGCTCCAGCGCCTGCAATGTCATTCCCGGCGCCGCTTATGCCCGCCTCAACATCCGCTTCAACGATCTTCAGCGCGGGGAAGACCTTGTCGCGCGCGTCCGCGAAACGGTGGCGACTATCGCTCCCGGCAGCACCCTGGAGGCGAAGATTTCGGGCGAGGCGTTCCTTACCCCTCCTGGCAAGCTTTCAAGCCTTGTTGCGGATGCGATCCGGGCAGAGACGGGAGTGGAGCCAACGCTTTCGACGAGCGGCGGCACATCCGACGCGCGTTTCCTGTCCAAATTATGCCCGGTGGTCGAGTTCGGCCTGCCCAATGCGACGATGCACAAGCTGGACGAGGCCGTGGCGCTGGAGGATCTGACCACGCTGACCGCCATCTACCGGCGGATCATCGGGTCCGCGCTGGCGAGCGGCTGACCGGCCGGTCAGGCGATCTGCGCCAGCCTTTCCTCGCTGGACTGGTTGGCCATCCACTGGCGAAGATCGGTTTCCGGCATCGGCCTTGCGAACGCATAACCCTGAATGGTGTCGCAGCCGATCGCGCGGAGCACGGCGAGCTGCTCACGCCGCTCCACGCCTTCCGCAACGACCTCGCAGCCGAGGCCGTGGACGAGATGGATGACGGCGCTGACGATGGTCCGGGCGCTGTCCGAAGTATCGACGTCATGGATCAGGCTGCGGTCCAGCTTCACCCGGTCGAGCGGAATATCCTTCATCCGCGACAGGTTAGAATAGCCCGCGCCAAAATCGTCGATCGCGATCGCGACCCCCATCCTGCGCAGCGCCGCAAGTTCGGCGACGATCAGATCGTCGCATTGCATCACCATCGTTTCGGTAAGCTCAAGCTCAAGCAGCGAAGGCCGGACGCCGGAGCGCTCCAGGCATTCCCGGAAATGTTCGAAGAAATCCGATCGTTCGATCTGGGAAGGGCTGACGTTGATGGTGAGCCGCTGGCCCATGCCCGCGGCCTGCCATTGAACGACCGTTTCCATCGCAGCTTCCACGACCCACTGGCCCACCGCGACGATCAGCTTCGTATCCTCCGCCACGGGAATGAAGCTGTCGGGCATGCGTATGCCGTCAGTGGGATGGTTCCAGCGCAGCAATGCCTCGACGGCAACGACGCCGCCCGTGCGCGCGCAGATTTGCGGCTGATAGACGAGGTCGAACTGGCCCTGCCGCACCGCTTCGCGCAATGCCCGCTCCGTCCGCGATTTCTGCTCGAAGGCGGCGGCAAGTTGGACGGTGAAGGTGAACACCTCTCCCCCGCCCAGCGCCTTTGCTTGGTACATCGCCATGTCTGCGGCCTTCATGAGATCGGTGAGTTCGATTCCATGTTCGGGATGCAGCGCGACGCCGATCGAGGCGCCGAGGTTGATCATCTGGTTGTTATATTCGAACCGGTCGGTAAGCCCGGCGAGGATGCGCCGCGCGGCCGCCTCTGCTGCGACTTGCGTGGGTGCCGGAACGAGTACGGTGAATTCGTCACCCGCGAGCCGGGCGAGCAGGGGCTGCCAGCGCGTGGATCGGGCCGCTTCGCTTGCCACCATCGCGCGGAGGCGGTCGGCGACCATGTTCAGCACCTCGTCGCCATGGGCATGGCCCATCGTGTCGTTCACTTCCTTGAAGCGATCGAGATCGATGAACAGCAGGGCCGCGCTCTGCCCTTCCTCCATCTTCAGGATCCGGTCCGCCTCGCGCTTGAAGTGGAGGCGGTTGGGAAGGCCGGTGACGGGATCGTACATCGCGATGCGCTGCACATTGTCGATATTGTGCCGCACCTGTTCGAACAGCCCTTCGACGGCCGCGGCGAGCCTTGGCATTTCGCTGCGCAGCAGCGGCGGGGCTGGCGAAGAAAGGTCGCCGGTCTCAACCGCGAGCAGCCGGTCGATCAGGGCTGAGACCGCGCGGGCATGGCCGCTATTGGGCTTTTCGGCGGCCACCCAGACGACAAGGAGCGCGAACAGGCCGATACCGATCGACATGGCGATCTGTTGATCGAGAGAACGGAGTAGGATGAAGCCGCCCAATGTCAGGAAAAAGGAGGATATGCCCGCGCACCATGAAATGGCGCGGCTGCTTATCCATTCGACCCTGTCCCAATATTGTTTCACGTAGCCCAACCCCCAGCGGCCAGATACTCGCAAACCGGCTAATTGACCAAATGAATAAGGCTAACGGGTTAATAATCTTTTCCCATGACGGAGGAAAAAGCGCGCCAGATGCCGGAGCCTATTATTTCTTCCGGCGCAGAACGATGTAGAGCGCCCCCTCCCCGCCGTGGCGCGGATGGGCATTGCGCACCGCCGCTATGGCGCCTGCGTGACGCGAGGCGTGCAGCCAATCGCCGACGGCCGCGCGGATCGCCCCGCGCGCGACGGGCCAACACTCGCCCTTCGGCGGCTTTCCGGTGATGAGCAGCATGAGCCGCGCGCCCGACGCGATCGCCTGTTCGAGCCTGCCGTCGAGCATCGCGTAAGCCGTCGCGAGGTTGTGGCCATGCAAGTCCACGGTGAAATCCGGCGCGACGAGGCCCCGCCCCAATCGCCGGTCCCAGGTCGAATCGAGGGTCGTGCCGGGCACCGGCCTTGCCGCAGCCGGAGCGGCTGGCTGCGGGAGACGCGGCCTTGGCTTTACGGCCGCGGGCTTCGCTGGCGCAGCCGGGGGCGCGGTTTCAACGGGCGCTGCTTCTGCGGCGGCGCGGGCCTCAAGCCTGTGCAGCGGCGCGACGGACGCGACGACCTTATTCCACAGGGCCCGCTCTTCAGGGCGTAACGTTCGCGCCATCCCGCGCCTTTCGTCGCATTTCGAGCCGCTGCAAAGCGCCTTTGGGAAGCAGTATATAAGCGCTGCCCCGCGCCTGCAGGCCGCCCGCTATCCGTTCGGCTTCGGCTCCGGCACCCCAAAAGGTATCGAATCTGTTGGTGCCCTTGATCGCGCCGCCCGTATCCTGGGCTACCCAGAGACCACTCGCCTCCGGCCGGTCGAGCGCGAGGAAGACCGGCGCGCCGAGGGGTACGAAACGCGGATCGGCGGCGACGCTGGCGCGCGGCGAAACCGGCACGCCCATCGCGCCGAGAGGACCAGGGCCGGTCAATTCCCGGAAGAAGACGTAGCTTTTATTCTCGCGCATCAGCGCCCGCCCCTCGTCAGGATGGGCATGCAGCCATTCGGTGATGGCCTGCATCGACACGGGGCCGGTAAGCAGCCCCCGTTCCTTCAGCAGGCGCCCGATCGCCACATATTCGCGGCCATTCTGATCGGCATAGCCGATCCGCATCATGTTGCCGTCCGGCAGGCGGAGACGCCCCGATCCCTGGATTTGCAGGAAGAAGAGGGCAACCGGATCGGCCGCCCAGGCGATTTCGAGGTTGCGTCCGGCAAGCGCGCCCTCCTCTATCGCGGCGCGGTCATGGTAAAGGACATATTGGCCGGTTTCATCGATCCGCCCCCTGCCCTTCTCGCCCGTCAGCGGATTTGCGGCAAGGAGATCGGACGGGCGGCCATAGATCGGCACCTCGTAGCCCGGCATCTTCGCCCGGGCGCCCGCAATTTCCGGCTCATAATAGCCGGTGGCGAAGGCGCTGCCGTCGCCGACCCGTACCAGATCGAAATGGGTGCGGAAAAACAGGAGAATATCGTCGCGGCTCTCGAAATCCCGCGGGATGCAGACGTCCCGCCAATCCTCCGCCAGGGTGAGGCCGCTGCCGTCGGCGCGGGCGAGCAGCGCCGGACAGCTCGCCTCGAACGCGCGATAGGCGCTTTCGGCATTGCGCGGATCGAGAGCGGGAAGCTTCGGCCCCGCTTCCACGCCCACCTCCAGGGCATTGACAGGCGGTGGCGGAGGCGCGGGCGGCACTTCCGGCGCGCGGCGCGGCACGCAGGATATAAGCGCGAGCGACAGGAAGAAAGCGGAAAGGCGAAGGCGGGAATGGCGCATAAGTGCGCTCATAGCCCGCCGGTTCGAACTTGTGGAGGCGTCAGCCCGCCGGATCAGGCCACTTCGTCGGTTTCGACGAGCAGCCAGTTCGGATCAGCGGAGGAAAGGTCGCGCCGGAAGGTCCAGACGTCATGGGTTTCAATGGCGTCGGACAGCGACCCCGCAACGACATTTCCTTCGGCATCGCGCGTCACCGCCGCAATGTCCGCGTCGAAGCGCACCGTGACATAGGCTGTCCGCGCCTGCACTTCCGCGCTTTCGATCACTGCGCGCTCGATCGCGACCAGCCGGTTGTCCAGTTTAAGGCCCGAAGCCTCGCGCTCCGTGATCGCCGCTTCGAAGGATTCACGTACATCGCCGCCAGTCAGGAAGGCGAGCTCTTCCCGGTCGCCCTTCCAGAAGGCTTCGAGGATCATGGCATAAGCGCTGCGGGCGCCGTCGAGGAAGCGATTGACGTCGAAGGCCGGGTCGGCAGCGGAAATGGCCCGGACGCCGGCAGCGGCGGCGGGATCATAAGCGCTCGCGGCGGCTTCCACCCGTTCAGGCTTCATGTCGGCGACGGGCGCCGGCCGGTCGGCGGCGGGCACGGTTTCGGCGCGCGTCATCGGCTGTTG
>DATDNN010000141.1:0-4317 GCA_036518255.1 Allosphingosinicella sp.
CGGCCGCAAAAGCCGCGCTCGGCCCAGGCGGAGGATTGGTAACGGACGACATGCGCCTCGCCCTCGATCTCGACGTCGCTGCCGCATTGCACGCTGAGCAGGGCCGTGCCGCCCCATTTGCGGCACATGGTGCAATGGCACGCCTCGATATGGGCACGCGTCGGACGGACCCGCGCCGTCACCGCGCCGCACAAACACTGCCCTTCGATTTTCGCCGCCTCTTCGCGCATCCGCTGTCTCCCTTCGCGCCGCAGCCTAGCGCCGCCGCCGCGCAGGCGAAAGACGCCCAGAAACCGCTTTCCTACAGCGGCCCTTTCGTGATCCATACTGTCCGATGAAACCGCATCGCCCTTCACCATGTCGCGACACTCCATAGCACGAGCAACGACGCGGTCTTGAAGCTCTATCGGCAGGACATGCTCACCCGCCGCTTGATGCGCCGCAAGGCCGGAAGGTCACAGGTGAAATGATTTGCCGAACCGTCAATTTCGCCTGATCCTCGCCGGCGGCGTCTTTTTGACGGCCCTTGAGCCTTAGGGCGGAGGCGGTCGCCCGTCGCGGTGCCTTCCACGACGGACGCCTCGTCGCTCTACCGGCAGGAGATGAGGTTCGCCGCCTGCGTCGCAGTATCAGTCGATATGCGGCGCGAGGTTGGGCGGATCGCTGGCCGGGAAGCTTTCGTCCGAGGCTTCGTCCACCTTGTCCCACTTGCGGGGCGGATCGCGCATGGCACCGGGGCCTGCGGGGCGGACATTGCCGCTATTGCCGACCGGACCGGGGGCCCCGCTGCCGCTGAGCGCGGGCGCGGGGAGATCCTCGTCCAGCGCCATTCGCCCGCGAAGCTGGCGGCCTATGAAAATGCCGATCACGCCGGCCGCCGCGGCCACCAGGGCACTCGCGCCTGCCCACAGAAGGCTGTTCTTCTTGGTCTTCGCCATCATTCCTCTCTTCGCGCGCGGCCAAGCGGGCCCCACGCCTCGTTCGTTCAGGGCTTGGAACATTCCAGACGAGGCGCCGGTTCCCGCCATCATCACCGCCGATCCGGAAAGCCGCATGTCCGACGCCGAAACCCTGTCTCCTGCTCTTCCCACCGCGCTGGAACGGCGCGCCCGCTTGCTGCTCGAGCGCGCCTGCGAGAAGGAGATCACACTTGCCACCGCCGAAAGCTGCACCGGCGGCCTCCTCGCCTCGCTCCTCACCGACGTTCCGGGCGTGGCCCACGCCTTCGAGCGCGGCTTCGTCACCTATACGGATGAAGCGAAGGCGCAGATGCTGGGCGTGCCGATCGGCCTCATCCGGCGGGAAGGCGCCGTTTCGAGGGCGGTGGCGATCGCCATGGCGGAAGGGGCGCTCCGGCGCTCCACCGCCGGTATCGCGGTATCGATCACCGGCTTTGCCGATGCGGGAGACGAGCCCGGCCTCGTCCATTTCGGCCTCGCCCGCAGGGGGCGCCACACACGCCACCGCGAGGAACATTTTGGCCCGGGCGGAAGAGGTGCTACGCGGATCGCCGCAATGAAAACCGCAGTGGACATGATGCTGGAGGGGCTTTGATGGGAGGCAGCACACGGCCGTTCGAGGCCATTCACAGCCATGGCTTCGTGCGCGTCGCGGCGGCGACCCCGGTCGCGTCGGTGGGCGATATCGCGCTCAATGTCGCTGAGACGATCGCGCTCGCCCGGGAAGGGCATGAACGGGGCTGCGACCTCCTCGTCTTTCCTGAACTCAACATCTCCTCCTACGCCGTCGACGATCTCCACTTGCAGGAGGCGTTTCTCGATCGCGTGGAGCAGGGCATCGCCGAAGTTGCGGCGGCGACCGAAGCCCTGTCGCCCCTCCTTCTCGTCGGCGCGCCGGTGCGCCGCAACGGCCGCCTCTACAATTGCGCGCTTGCTATCGCGCGCGGCCGCATCCTCGGCGCGGTGCCGAAAAGCTTCCTCCCCAATTACCGCGAATATTATGAGAAGCGCTGGTTCGCGCCGGGCGTGGGCCTGACCGGCCTCGAAGTCGCTCTGGCGGGCCAGAACGTGCCGTTCGGCACCGACCTGATCTTCGCCGCTTCCGACCTTCCCGACTTCATCTTCCATGCCGAAATCTGCGAGGATTATTGGGCGCCGCAGCCCCCGTCGACGCTGGGCGCGCTCGCCGGCGCGCTGATCCTCTGCAACCTCTCTGCCTCCAACATCACTATCGGCAAGGCGAGCGAGCGGGCTTTGCTCTGCGCTTCGCAATCCTCCCGCTGCTGCGCGGCCTATGTCTATTCGGCCTCGGGGCCGGGCGAGAGCACGACCGATCTCGCCTGGGATGGGCAGGGGGGCATTTACGAAACCGGCGAACTGCTCGCCGAATCGCAGCGGTTCGAGCGGGAGGCGGAACTCGCCATCGCCGATGTCGACGTGCAGCGGCTGCGGCTCGAGCGGATGCGCATGCCGACCTTCAACGACAATGCGGTCGCCGCCGGCCATCCGGAATATCGCTTCCGCCGCATCGCGTTCGAGCATCGGCCGAGCTTCGCCGATATCGGTTTCCAGCGGAACCTGCGCCGCTTCCCCTATGTGCCGAACCGGCCGGAGCAGCTCGACCAGGATTGCTACGAAGCCTTCAACATTCAGGTGCAGGGCCTTGCCAAGCGCTTTCAATCCACCGGCGGCAAGCATCTCGTCATCGGCGTGTCGGGCGGTCTCGATTCGACCCACGCCCTCATCGTCGCGGCCAAAACCTGCGATTATCTGGGGCTGCCGCGCTCGACCATCCTCGGCTTCACCATGCCGGGATTCGCCACCGGCGAGGAGACGAAGGGCAATGCCTGGGCGCTGATGAACGCGCTCGGCATCATCGGCGAGGAAATCGACATCCGCCCCGCCGCCCGCCAGATGCTCGCGGACATGGGCCACCCCTTCGCGAAAGGGGAGCCTGCCTATGACGTAACCTTCGAAAATGTGCAGGCGGGGCTGCGCACCGATTACCTCTTCCGCCTCGCCAATCAGCGCGGGGGATTCGTGATCGGCACGGGCGACCTGTCGGAGCTCGCGCTCGGCTGGTGCACTTATGGGGTCGGCGACCAGATGAGCCATTACGCGGTGAATGCCGGCGTGCCCAAGACGCTCATCCAATATCTCATCCGCTGGTGCGTGAAGAGCGGCCAGTTCGACGCGGGGACAAACAAGGTGCTGGAGGCAATCCTCGGCACCACGATCTCGCCGGAACTGGTGCCGGCGGACGAACAGGGCGGGATGCAGAGCACCGAAGACCGGATCGGCCCCTACGCGCTCCACGATTTCTTCCTGTTCCACACGCTGCGGAGCGGACAGCCGCCTAGCAAGGTGGCTTTCCTCGCCTGGCAGGCGTGGAAGGATGCCGGTGCCGGGATGTGGCCGGTGGGCTACCCGGAAGTGCTGAAGCGGTCTTATGATCTCGATACGGTGCGGCGCTGGCTGGAGGTGTTCCTCACCCGATTCTTTCAGACCAGCCAGTTCAAGCGCTCCGCCCTCCCGAACGGACCAAAGGTCTCGGCTGGTGGCAGCCTAAGCCCCAGGGGGGATTGGCGGGCACCATCGGATGGCGTGGCGCGACTGTGGTTGGATGAGTTGAAGGCATCCGGCAAATAGTCGAAGGTTTCTCCGACGTACTTGAGGGTCTTCAATTCGGACCGTGCGCGGATTAGGTGATGCACAACGTCCACACTCGTCTTTCAAACCTGCGAAATTGGCGGTAATCCGGCCTTCTCGGCGTTCTTGCCTCTTGCCGTGCCTGCGGCGGTGCAGTATTCGGATCGACGGAATCGCAGTATTTCAAAAATGGGAGTGCATTATGAGCTTTGCTAAGACTGCCCTGAAGGCCGCTGTTGCTGCCTCCATGATCGTCGTTCCGGCGGTCGCCAATGCCAGCACGGCCGCCAGCGCCCTGTCGCTGTCCAATGCCCGTGTCGGCGCCGAAATCGAAGGTGAAAGCAACCTGGGCGGCGGCTTCATCATTCCGCTGCTCGCTGTCGTTGCCCTTGGCCTCGGCGTGTGGGCTGCCGTTGATGATGAAGAGTCTGAAAGCGCCTAACGGCCATAAGTTAGTGCAGATTTCAAGGGCGACCTCTCATGAGGTCGCCCTTTTTATTTGACCTTATTTTATCCTATGGGCGCGACCTGTTCTAACCTCTATTTTTTGTAGACTTCTCTGTCATTTGAGGCCCTGCTAATGGCATCAGCCTTATGTCAGGCGCTTGAACCGACTCACGATTTACAATTGAGGAGTTAAGATGACCACCCTCGTAACGGGCTCTGCCGGCTTCATCGGCTTTCATGTAAGCAAAAAACTAATGGCGCG
>DATDNN010000142.1:0-9190 GCA_036518255.1 Allosphingosinicella sp.
CGTGGCCGCGGACCTCTATCCTTATATCGCGGGCGGCACCGGTCTCGACGCGACATTGCCGAGCTGGGTGTTCCGCGACGGCATCGCCAAGGTGGGCGAAAAGCTTCAGGATCCCGCGATCCGCGAACGGCTGAAGAAGGAAATCGCCGCCGGATCGCAGCCGGGCTGGGCGAACCTCGTCGAAGCCTCCGGCGGCTGGAAAGGCGTGATCCTCGCCAACGCGCATAATCAGGAATTCGATCGCTTCCGTTTTCGCAGCATCGCCGACATCGCCGCCGAGCTCGGCCGCGATCCCACCGAATTGTCGTGGGAAATCATGGCCAAGGCCGCGCCTAACCGGGCGGTGGCGCTCTTCTTCCTCGTCGACGAAGGCGACGTGCGCACGGCGCTTCTTTATCCCTGGACAACGATCGGCAGCGATGCGGCCGCAGCGGTGGGCGACAGCAAGGTCGATGCCCTGGGCCTGCCGCACCCGCGCTCCTACGGCACCTTCCCGCGCGTCATCGCCGAATATGTGAAGCGGCAGAAGCTGCTGCCGCTCGAAACCGCGGTGCACAAGATGACCGGCCTCGCCGCCACGCGGATGAAGCTGAAGGACCGCGGCTTCCTGCGCGCGGGGCAATGGGCCGACATCACGATTTTCGACCTCGATCGCCTGGATGATCGGGCGACTTTTGAAGATCCGTCCGCCCAGCCGGAAGGCATCGATTACGTCCTCGTCAACGGCACATTGGTGCTGGAAGGCGGCAAATATAGCGGCGCCCTGCCTGGCAAGGTCGTGCGCGGCGCGGGCTACCGGCCCGTCACCGGAAAATAGCGAGAACCGGTCCGTCCACCCGCTTTCCGGCGGGCGGCGGACCGGACAATAGTGGAGGGGATAAATATGACTATGTATCGATTGAAGGGGGGTAGGGCCATGATGCGTTTCGCGCTGCTGGCCTTCACCGCATGTACGCCCGTCATGGCGCAGGAAGCCGCCCCGGCGGCAGCCGAGCCGGAGGCCCAGGCGGCCGACGAAGGCATCGCCGACATCATCGTCACCGCCGAAAAGCGCGAGGCTTCGGTGAAGGACGTTCCGGCCTCGATCACCGTGTTGACCGGCGATCTCCTCGAAAATATCGCGGCAGCCCAGATCGCCGATTATGCGGGCTATGTGCCGGGCCTCACCACGACGGCCAGCACGGCGCCGGGGCAGAACCATCTGATCCTGCGCGGCCTCACCACCGGATCGACCGCCACGGCATCGGTCGGCGTCTATGTCGACGATACGCCCTACGGCACCGCGCGCGGCCAGGGCCGCTACGCGCTCGATCTCATGCCCTACGATATCGAGCGGGTGGAAATTCTGCGCGGGCCGCAGGGTACGCTCTACGGCGCCAGCACGATCGGCGGCCTCCTCAAATATGTGACGCGCGAACCCGACACGCATGACCTGGAGGTCCGCGCCGGTCTCGAGCTGCGCAGCATCGCCCATGGCGGCGACGGCTTTGCGCTGCGCGGCGGCGTGAACGTGCCGATCGTCGAGGACAAGCTCGCGTTCCGTGCCAGCGTCTATACCCAGAAGAATCCGGGTTTCATCGACAGCGTCCAGGAAGGCAAGGACGCCAATAGCGACAAGCAGGAAGGCTTCCGCGCCTCCCTCCTCATGCGTCCGGTCGACAATCTCACCGTGCGCCTCACCGCCGCGATCCAGACGCTGCGGGGCGACGACAGCGCGCTGATCAACGTCGGCCCGGCGCCGGCATCTCGCCGCGCGTCCGAGCGGGTGGCGGTCTATGGCGATTATGCGCATAGCAGCATCGTGCCCGCGACGTTCAACCAGCGCGTCCAGATCTACAGCGGCAACATCGATCTCGATCTCGGCTGGGCCTCGATCACGTCCGACACGAGCATTTCGAAGAGCCGCTCGCGCACGGAAACGGACAATTCGGCCATTTATCGCCCGGTCCTGGAGCCGATACTCCGTTTCCCGCTGGGCACCATCATCAACGTCGATCAGCAGTCCGAGAAATTCACCCAGGAACTGCGGCTTGCATCGCCGTCCGGCGGCACGTTCGAATGGCTGATCGGCGGCTATTACACTGATGAGGAAAACAAGAACGATCAATTGCTCACGCTCGTCACGCCGACGGGCGGAACGGTTCCCGGCCCCATCGGTGCGACGGGGGGTCTCGCGACCGTTGCCGCGCCGAGCAGCTACCGCGAGATCGCGGCGTTCGGCGATGCGACCTACCGCTTCTCCGATCGCTTCGACGTGACGGCCGGCCTGCGCTACAGCAGCAACGACCAGAAGAACCGCCAGGTATCGAAGGGCCTGCTGTTCGGCCCGTCGGTGATCGACGGCACGGGCAAATCGAGCGAGGACGTGCTGACCTTCGCGGTGAGCCCGCGCTTCCACCTCAATCCGGACGTGATGCTCTATGCCCGCGTAGCAAGCGGCTATCGCCCCGGCGGTCCGAATGTCGTCTTCCCGAACCAGTCGGTGCCGGGCAGCTACAAGGCCGACACGGTCGTCAACTATGAAGCCGGCATCAAGGGCCTTTGGTTCGACCGCAAATTGTCGATCGACGCGGACGTCTTCTACATCGACTGGAAGGACATCCAGATCGTGCAAACGTTCGGCGGCGTCCAGGGCCTCGGCAACGGCAAGACGGCGCGCAGCCAGGGCTTCGAACTCTCCACCCTCTATGCGCCGGTGCGCGGGCTGAAGCTCGGCTTCAACGCGGCCTATACCGATGCGAAATTGACCGCCGATGCGCCGTCGATCCTCGGCCATGACGGCGACCGGGTGCCGCTGGTGCCGAAGTGGAGCGCATCGGCGACGGTCGACTATACCCAGCCGGCCTTCGGAGATTTCGAATGGAGCCTCGGCGGCGGCTACCGCTACCGCAGCGGCACCACCGGCAGCTTCGAGGGCGCGGCCGATTATGCCCGCTACAACGCGCTCGGCCAGTTCGATGCCTATATCGGCCTCGGCAACGGCCGGTTCGACGTGCAGCTCTTCGCGCGCAACCTCACCGATGCCCGCGAATATGTCGGCGCCGCCCTCCCGGGGCAGCTCGCCATCAATCAGCCGCGCGTCGTCGGCATCAACCTCGAGACGCGTTTCTGATCCTGTCACCGGGCGGCGGTCTTCCCTTTCGGACCGCCGCCCGGGCCTGACAGCGCCAATGGTGGAGGCGATATGCGCAAATATCTTCTTCTCGCCCTGACCGTCCTTTCCGCCCCCGCAGGCGCTGAAGGGAGCAACGGCATCGACGCGCTTTCCGATGCCTATGTGAACATCCGCCTCGCCCGCGATCCCTTCGCGGGCATGACCGCAGGGCTGGTGGATCCCGCATCGGTACGCTTGCCCGACCGTTCCGAAACGGCGCTCGCGGAACTCGACGCCCGCGAAGACGCGCTCGCGCAGCAGCTTGCCACCCTAAGAACGACGGCACCCGACGCGGCGCTTCTCAACATCCTTCTCGACACCGACCGCGGCCTGCGCATCTGCCGCCGCGAATTGTGGAACGTCAGCCACATGACGGGCTGGCAGATCGGCCTTTCGGGCTTTGCCGCGCAGCAGCCGGTGGGAACACCGGAACAGCGTGCCGCGGCGCTCGCCTTCTGGGGCGATCTGCCCCGCTTCGTCGATGTTGAAATCGCAAACCTCCGGCGCGGCCTCGCCCAGGGCTATTCGGTGCCGCAGCCGGTGGTCCGCCGCGTCCTCCAGCAGTTCGACGGCGCGCTCGCCGCGCCAGCCGACAAGGCGCCGCTGCTCGCCCCCGCCCGGCGCGCGGGGGATGCCGCCTTCACGGCCGAATTCACCCGATTGTTCGACAGCGCGGTGAAGCCCGCCCTCGCCCGCTATCGCGATTTCCTGCGCGACGATTATCTGCCGCGCGCCCGGACGAGCCTCGGCCTCTCCGCCCTGCCAGACGGCAGCGCCTGCTATGAAGCGCAGCTGCGTTTCTACACCACCCTCGGCCGCGACGCGCGCGGCGTCTATGCGCTTGGCGAGAAGACCGTCGCGGACAACAAGGCGGCGGTGACGAAGATCGGCCGCAAGACGCTGGGCACCCCGGATTTCGCGGCGACGGTGCGCAAGGCCGCCGAAGCGGCGGACAATCGCTTCCAGTCCGAGGACGAACTGCTCGCTTTCCTCCGCACCGCCGTCGCGGCCGGCGAGACGAAGAGCAAGCCTTATTTCCTGACGCCAGTGGCCCAGCCGATCGCGGTCGAGCCGCTGCCCGATTTCCAGCGCGGCTCGGGCATTCCGTCCCATTACCAGCCCTCGCCCGATCCGGCGCGGCCGGCCATTTATCGCACCGCGTCCGAACAATGGGCGCGCATGTCGCGGGGCGATGCGGAAGTGACGGCAATGCACGAAGCGGTGCCCGGCCACCATCTCCAGACCGTACTCGGCCGCCAGTCGGGCGCGCCAAGCCGCCTCGCGCGTGTTGCGTCCAATCCGGCCTATTTCGAAGGCTGGGGCCGCTATGCCGAAGGCCTGGCGGAGGAAGAGGGTGCCTATTCGACCCCCTATGCCGCCATCGCCCGCCGGGTGTGGCCGGGCCGTGGCATGGTCATCGACCCCGGCCTTCACATGTTCGGCTGGACCCGCGAGCAGGCCGTCGCCTTTATCGTCGAGAGCGGCCGGTTCAGCCCGGAGGAGGCCGACGCGATGGTCGACCGCATGGCCGCGATGCCCGCGCAGATGACCGCCTATGACAGCGGCGCGCTCGAAATCGCCGCGCTTCGCCGCGAAGCGGAAAAGCGGCTTGGCAAGAGGTTCGATATCCGCCGGTTCCACGCCAGCGTGCTGGAAGCAGGATCGGTGCCGCTCTCCCTGGTCCGCGACCATGTCGAGGCCTGGATCGCGGCCGAAGCGGGGAAACGGAAATGACGACGCGGCTCACCTTTATCGCGGGCCTTCTGGCGGGCGCCATGGCGGCCCCGGCCGCGGCGGCGCTGCCCGAAGCGACGCTGGCGGCCATCGATACGCGCGCCGAAACGGTGGAGCCGAAGCTCATCGCCTGGCGCCGGGACATCCACCAGCATCCCGAACTCGGCAATGCCGAGCACCGGACGGCGGCCCTTGTCGCCGCGCATCTGCGCAAGCTGGGGCTTGAGGTGCGCACCGGCGTCGCGGGCACGGGGGTGATCGGGGTGCTGAAGGGCGGAAAGCCCGGTCCCGTCGTGGCCCTTCGCGCCGACATGGACGCACTGCCTGTCGCCGAACAGACCGGCCTTCCCTTCGCGTCCAAAGCCAAGGGCGTCTATCAGGGCGCCGAGGTGGACGTGATGCACGCCTGCGGCCACGATGCCCATGTCGCCATATTGATGGCGGCGGCCGAAGTGCTGGCGGGCATGCGCGAAACGCTGCCCGGCACCGTCACCTTCCTCTTCCAGCCCGCAGAGGAAACCCCGGCCGATTTCAAGCCGGACGGCGTCCGCGACTGGGGCGCGAAGCGGATGATCCGCGAAGGCGCGCTCGACAATCCGAAGGTCGAGGCGATCTTCGGCCTCCATGTCGGTTCGGGCGCGCCCTCTGGGCAACTGGCGTGGCGGGCTGGCCCCGCCATGGCGGGCGCCGACAGCTTCGCGATCACGGTGAAAGGCAAGCAGACGCACGGTGCCATGCCGTGGAGCGGGGTCGATCCCATCGTCCTTTCGGCCCAGATCGTGCTCGGCATCCAGACGATTGCCAGCCGCCAGCTCAATCTCACCCGCGAACCTGCCGTCATTTCGATCGGCAAGATCGCGGGGGGCAATCGCATCAACATCATTCCCGACGCCGTGACGCTCGAAGGCACGGTACGCGTCTATGACCGGGCGATGCAGGCCGACATCCGCACCCGGCTGAAGCGCACGGCGGAATCGATCGCGACAAGCGGCGGCGGCGGCGCGGAAACCGAGGTAATCGAGCTTTACCGGCCGACGGTGAACGATCCGGCGCTGACCGCGCGGATGGAGCCGGTGCTGCGGCAGGTAGCGGGCAGCAACTGGGCGCCCGCTCCGCTATCGAGCGCTTCGGAGGATTTCTCCTTCTATCAGGAGAAGGTGCCCGGCCTCTATCTCTCGCTCGGCGTTACGCCGCCGGACAAGATCGGCAAGGCCGCGCCCAATCACTCGCCCCTGTTCGAAGTCGACGAAAGCGCGCTGCGGCAGGGCGTGCGCGCCCTTACCGCGCTTGCCGTCGACTATCTGGAATCAGGCGGGAAATAGGGGCAGGCCCATCAGCGCCTGCGCCAGCACCGCGAGGGTCACCGCGGAATAGAGGATCGCGCCCCAGGTGACGAACCGCACGCCGTCCGCACGCCGCGCCACCGCCCAGCCGAGCAGCGGGATCGCCTGCATCGCGTGAATGCCGATGAAATGGGCGGGCCGGAGATCGCCCCCTGTGCGCGCCCAGCCGAGCAGCGGCAGCGTCGCCCCACCCGGCTCGCCGCCAACCGCGTGGCCGAGATGGGCACCCATCAGGATCGCCGGCGGGACGCCCAGGACAAACGTGAGCGTCAGCCCCAGGATCAGCGCACGCCGCATGACGGGCGAGAGATCCGGCGTGCCGTGACGCGCAATCTCCCGCGCGAGCCAGGGCGCGGTGGCGGTGAGCGCAAGCGCCCCCAAGCCCATCAGGCTGTACATCATCGAATGAAAGCCGTCCGACACGTTGAAATGGGACAGCTGCCCCCGCGCCGCCTGCAGCGCAATATAGAGTGCCTCGAACAGCGACGTGGCGACGACGGTGGCGACAAGCGCGCGATGGGCGGGCGCGGCGCGGCGTTCTTCGGCCACATAGCCGTAGAACCAGGCCATGGTGAAGGCATAAAGGCTGAGACTGAGGAGGAACTTGCCCGGCTTCAGCCAGGCCGAATCGCCCGCAACCGTCCGCACATCGACGACAAGCCCCGCCGCCGCCGGCACCGCGAGCGCGAGAAAGAGGAGGCCGAGCCGCGTCAATATGGGCTGGCGAACCAGGCATGCCCCCACGAAGCCCGATCCGCCAGCCGCTCCGGCCATCACGCGGCCGCCGTGGAGCTGGCGCCGCGATAGACCAGCCGGAGAAGGAGGAAGAGCAGAAGTCCGGCGGGGCCGAACATGAAGGTGAGGAAGAGGCACGGCAGCAGCAGCAGGCCCGGCACACCGGCCTTCGTGCCGCTCCGCGCGATCCAGGTGCCGACGAAAAGGTCGAAGGCGAGATAATGGACCCAGCCGCCGAGCAGCAGCGCGTCGTTCGAAAACAGCGTCCGCACCTCTTCGATCGAACCGAAGCCGGCGCCCGGCACGCCCCAGTGGCGCACGATCAACCAGGTGTAGAGAATGGCGAAGAGCGCGGGGATGCCGATGCCGGTCATCGCCCACAGGCGTTCGCGCCACGCCGCGCGGAACAGTGAGGCCGCCAGCAGCAGCCAGCCGATCATGGCCACCAGGCCCGCATATTGAAACAAGGCTTGCATCGGATCCCCCATCTTGACACTGTCAATATGCAGCATCGATCTTAACGCTGTCAAGATAAAGGCCGCACCCCTTGGATTCCGAACGCCGCTACCATCATGGCGACCTGCGCGAGGCTCTGCTCAAGGCCTCGGAAGAGTTGCTCGAGGTTCGTGGCCTCGACGGCTTCACCCTCCGGGAGGCGGCAAGGCGCGCCGGCGTGTCGCCCGCCGCGCCCAAACATCATTTCGGCGACGTGAAAGGCGTGCTGACCGAAATCGCGATCGGCGGCTTTGACAGGCTCGCCGCAGGACTGGAGGAGGCGGACCGGCAGGGCGGCGGCACAAGCGACCGCCTTCATCGTCAGGGCCTTGCCTATATCGGCTTCGCAATGGCCCATCCGGCGCGGTTCGACCTCATGTTCCGCCGCTCCCGCCTCAATCCGGGGGATTCGCGCCTTCTCGCCGCCGCCGCGAGCGCCATCGCCCCTCTCCAGCGCCTTGCCTCCGGCCTGCCGCGCCTCAAGGAGGCGGACGGCGCCCTCCTCATCTGGTCCACCGTCCACGGCTTTGCCCGCCTCGCTCTCGACGGCCAGTTCGACCGCCTGGCCGGAGACGACCTTCCCGCCTTCATCGAGGCAAGAATGAAAAGCGCGGTCGCTTCATGGGAATGACGGGATTTTCAATGGCGGAGCATTGCGCTCTCGTAACATAGTTGAGTTGACCTGCCGCCGCTTCGGTTTATGGCGCGGTCATGCGCTTCTTTTCCGACAATGCCGCCTCCGTATGCCCGGAAGTGATGGAGGCGCTCGCCGCCGCCAATCATCATGACACAGCCTATGACGGGGATGCGTTGAGCCAGACACTCGACGCCGCTTTTTCCAACCTGTTCGAGACGGAAGCAAAGGCGCTGTGGGTGTCGACGGGGACAGCGGCCAATTCGCTGGCGCTCGCGGCGCTCTGCCCGCCTTATGGCGGCATCCTCTGCCACCGCGACGCCCATATCCAGAATGACGAATGCGGCGCGCCGGAATTCTATACCAATGGCGCCAAGCTGATCCTCGGCGAAGGCGCGGGCGCGAAGCTTTCGGCCGAGACAGTCGAGGCGATGGTGGCGCGCGTGCCCGACGGGGTACACTGGATCCAGCCGAAGGCGCTCTCCGTCACCAATGCGACGGAATATGGCCTCGTCTACACGCCCGATGAGGTGGCGGCGCTCGGCCGCATCGCGAAGAGCCGCGAGCTTGGCTTCCACATGGACGGCGCGCGCTTCGCCAACGCGATCGCGACGCTCGGCTGCGCCCCCGCCGACGTGACCTGGAAGGCGGGCGTCGACGTCCTCTCCTTCGGCTTCGTCAAGAATGGCGGCATGTCGGCCGAAGCGCTCGTCTTCTTCGGCCACGAGGCGGAGGCCCGCGCCACCCTCTACCGCCGCAAGCGCGCCGGACATTTGCTGTCCAAGGGGCGCTACATGGCGGCCCAGATCCTCGCCATGCTGAAGGATGATGTGTGGCTGCGCAACGCGCGCGCCTCCAATGCCGGGGCGGCGCGGCTCGCCAAGGCGGCGGCGGGGCGGCTCGTCTATCCGGTCGAGGCGAACGAGCTGTTCCTGAAGGTGACGCAGGAGGAAGCGGCGGGGCTCCGCGCCCGGGGCTTCGATTTCTACAATTGGGCGCCCGGCGAAATCCGCCTCGTCGTAAGCTGGGATCAGGCCGAAGCCGATATCGACGCGCTCGCCGCCGCCATCGAGGCCCTGTGAGCGGCGGGAGCTT
>DATDNN010000143.1:0-2650 GCA_036518255.1 Allosphingosinicella sp.
GATGGCTGGAGCAACGACGACTTCCCGACCGAGACCAAGCCCGTCGCCGCGATCCTTTTTTCGCGCGGTCCGTCGGCAATCACCAGCTTGGGATCGCTGAGGCGAAGGCCGTGCGCCAGTTCGTCCGTCTGCCACCAGCCGTTGACGAGCACCGCGATCCCGCCCGCCTTCACGATGGCGATATAGGAGACGATCCAGGCCGGGCAGTTGCGCATGGCGATCGCCACCCGGTCGCCCTTCTGGATGCCGAAGCCGGAAACGAGCGCCCTGGCGACCTTGCCGGCCTTGGCATTGATCTGGGCGAAGGTGAGGCGTTCGCCGTCCGCGATTATCCCTTCGGCCGCGCCGTTCAACTGGCAGAAGGCGTCGAACAGGCCGGGCAAGGTCGCCGGGAAATTCTTGACGATTTCGCGGCCATTTTCGTCATGGCCGATCTGGATGGGGCCGTTCGGCCCGGTAATGTCTTCCAGGACGCACTCGAACTTCAGATCCAAGACGCTCGGCATCCAGACTATCCTCGCCCTTTTCGTTTTGATTCGGCGCTACTATGAGGGCGCAAAGCCCGAGGGGAAAGCCTTGATCCTGACCGCACTCACCGCCGCCGCCATTTCCGCTACGTCAGCGCTCCGCTGGGAGGATCTGGGCCTCGATCCGGTCGTCTTCGAAATCGGCTTCTTCAAGCTCCGCTGGTATTCGCTCGCCTATCTCGCCGGCATCCTGGTCGGCTGGTGGTATCTCCTGAAGCTGATCGGCCGACCCGGCGCCCCGATGGCCCGGCGCCATGCCGACGATCTGGTCTTCTACGCCGCGCTCGGCATCATCCTCGGCGGGCGCCTGGGCTATGTGCTCTTCTACCGGCCTGAATATTATCTCGCGAACCCGCTCGAAATCCCGCAATTGTGGGACGGAGGCATGTCCTTCCACGGCGGCGTTATCGGCGTTTCGCTCGGCCTCTTCTGGATGGCGCGAAAACATGGCCTCAACTGGCTGCGCATCCACGATTATGTCGCCTGCTGCGTACCCTTCGGCCTCTTCTTCGGCCGCCTCGCCAATTTCGTGAATGGCGAGCTTTGGGGGCGGCCGACCAACGTGCCCTGGGCGATAATCTTCCCGAACGGCGGCGAAGTGCCGCGCCATCCGAGCCAGCTTTACGAAGCAGGGATGGAAGGCATCATCCTCGGCCTCGTCCTCTGGTTCCTTTTCTGGAAGACGGACGCACGCTACCAGCCCGGCAAGCTCGTCGGCACCTTCCTCCTCGGCTACGGCATCAGCCGCTTCCTGCTCGAATTCGTGCGCCAGCCAGACGTGGGCCTCGAACATCTTCCCTGGGGCCTCAGCATGGGACAGACGCTGACCGTGCCGATGCTGCTCGGCGGCCTCTACCTCATCGCCACCGCCAAAGGCCGGCGCGAACGGGTCGAGCCCGTCGCGGGCGGCGAGAGCGTGGCGTAACGGTCTCCATCATAGGCGATTAACCGGTTCGTCTCTAGCGAAGTAGAGAAGCGTGTCTCGACTTCGCTCGACACGAACGTATAGAAGACGGCCGCACGAATATGCTTGAAGACAAGCTGAAGCGCCTGATCGCCACGAACGGCCCCGTCCCCGTCTCGCTCTACATGGCCGAGGCGAACGCGCGTTATTACGCCACACGCGATCCGCTCGGGGCAGACGGCGATTTCACCACGGGGCCGGAAATCAGCCAGATGTTCGGCGAACTCCTCGGTCTCTGCCTTGCCGACCTGTGGCTCCGTGCCGGTCGCCCGGACGATGTTCATTATGTCGAGCTTGGCCCGGGCCGCGGCACTCTGGCCGCGGACGCGATCCGGGCGATGAAAAGCGCGGGGCTCGCGCCGAAGGTCGCTTTCGTTGAGACCAGCCCAATCCTCCGCGCCGAGCAGGCGAAGCGCGTGCCGGGCGCCAGCTGGCACGATCATATCGACAGCCTGCCCGAGAACGCGCCCCTCCTGATCGTCGCCAACGAATTTTTCGATGCGCTGCCGGTGCGGCAGCTTGTGCGCATGCCCGGCGGCTGGTGCGAGCGGATGGTGGGCCTCGATGGCGAGGCCTTTCACCCGGGCGCCGGGCCGCCCGTGCCCGATGCCGCGATTCCGAAACCGCTCCGCAAGGCGCCGGTGGGCTCGATCCTCGAAACCGCGCCCGCCGCAGCCGCGATCATGCGCGCGATGGCGGAGCGGCTGGCGGCGCAGGGCGGGGCGGCGCTCATCATCGATTACGGCCATGATCGCACCGGCATCGGTGATACGCTGCAGGCGGTGAAAGACCATGCCTATGCCGATCCATTCGCGCAGCCGGGGGAGCGGGATCTTACCGTCCATGTTGATTTCGAAGCGCTCGGAGATGCGGCAAGGGCGGGCGGCGCGCTGGTGTCGCCGGTCGTCACGCAGGGCGCCTTCATGACCGCCCTCGGCATCGACGCGCGGGCCGCCGCGCTCAGCCGCACCGCGCCGCATCAGGCTGATGCGATCGAACTGGCTCGCGCACGCCTCACCGCCCCCGATCAAATGGGCACGCTCTTCAAGGCCATGGCGGTCCTCGCGCCGGAATGGCCCATGCCCGCGGGCTTCGCATGATCCGGTATCGCGACGCCGTTCCTGCCGACGCGCCGCTGCTGTCGGCGCTCAGCACCCGC
>DATDNN010000144.1:0-4744 GCA_036518255.1 Allosphingosinicella sp.
CGCGCCATGTCGAGCCAGCGATGAAGATGCGGATCGTCGGGGATCAGCTCCTTCACCTTCTCGTCGGTACGATAAATATCCTCGGGATCACCCGAAAGGGCCGCCCAGCGGAACGGCCCAACGCCCCGGCAGAAAAGCGGCCTTACATAGGCCGGAACGAAGCCGGGAAAGTCGAAGGCATGGGTCACGCCCTCATCCTTCGCCACCTGCCGGATATTGTTGCCATAGTCGAAGGTCGGAACGCCCATGTTGCGATAGGCAAGCATCGCCTCGACATGCACGGCCATGGATTTGCGGGCCTCGCGCTCGACGGCCTTGGGATCCTTTTCGCGCATCTCCACCCATTTCTCGACGGTCCAGCCGATGGGCAAATATCCGTTCACCGGATCGTGCGCGGAGGTCTGGTCGGTGAGGGCGTCGGGACGGATGCCGCGCTTCACCATGTCGGGGAGGATTTCCGCCACATTGCCGAGCACGCCGACCGAAATCGGCTCGTCGGCCTTAGCGATCATCTCCAGCGCCTCGTCGATGCTGGACGCGCGCTTGTCGAGATAGCGCGTTTCCAGCCGTTTCTCGATCCGGCTTTCCTGGCATTCGATGGCGATGCAATGCGCGCCCGCCATCACCGCCGCGAGCGGCTGCGCCCCGCCCATGCCGCCGAGGCCCGCCGTCAAAATCCACTTGCCCTTGAGATCGCCGCCATAATGCTGGTGGCCCATTTCGACGAACGTCTCGTATGTGCCCTGAACGATGCCTTGCGTTCCGATATAGATCCACGATCCGGCCGTCATCTGGCCGTACATCATGAGGCCCTTCTTATCCAATTCGTTGAAATGATCCCAGGTCGCCCAATGCGGCACGAGGTTCGAATTGGCGAGGAGAACGCGCGGCGCGTCCTTGTGCGTCGGGAACACGCCGACCGGCTTTCCCGACTGGATGAGCAGGGTCTGGTCTTCATCCAGCCGCTTCAGCGTCTCGACGATCCGGTCGTAGCTCTCCCAGTCGCGCGCCGCCCGGCCGATGCCGCCATAAACGACCAGCTCCTCCGGCGCCTCGGCAACGCGCGGATCGAGATTGTTCATCAGCATCCGCATCACAGCTTCGGTCGTCCAATGCTTCGCACTGATCTCCGGCCCCGTCGGTGCCTGTATGTGGCGGCTATTGTCGCGTCTGTTCTGCATCCACTCTCTACCTAATGTCCGTTCGCTTCGAGCGAAGTCGAGAAGCGTGTCTCGACTTCGCTCGACACGAACGGGTCAATTTATGCAAGTCGGATCAGCTATCTTCCCCAGCAACGATCCGCCGTTCCGGACCGGGATGGCCTATCCAGTAGCAAAGCTCCGCGGGGCGCGTGACATTCCAGACGCACAGGTCCGCAGCCTTGCCCGCGCTTACCGTCCCGATCTCATCCTGCAAGCCCAAGGCCCTCGCCGCATGCACCGTCATCCCCGCCAGCGCCTCCTCAGGCGTCAGGCGGAACAGGGTGCAGGCCATGTTGAGCATCAGGGACGGCGACAGCACGGGCGACGTTCCCGGATTGCAGTCCGTCGCCACCGCCATCGGCACCTTATATTTACGCAGTAGATCGATGGGCGGCGCCTTCGTCTCCCTCAGGGCGTAGAAGGCCCCGGGCAGCAGCACCGCGACCATCCCCGCCTCCGCCATCGCGGCAATGCCCGCCTCATCGGCATGCTCGAGATGATCAGCGGACAGGGCGTCATATTCCGCCGCCATCGCCGCCCCGCCGAGATTGGAGAGCTGCTCGGCATGAAGCTTCACCGGCAAGCCATGGACCTTGGCCGCATCGAACAGCCGCTGTACTTCCTCCACGGTAAAGCCGATCCCCTCGGCAAAGGCATCAACCGCGTTCGCCAGTCCCTCCGCCGCCGCCGCGGGCAGCATCTCCTCCGCCGCGATCCGCACAAACTCTTGTCTTCGTTCGCGAAATTCCGGGGGAAGAGCATGGAGCGCGAGGAGGGTGGGGCTGATCCGCACTCTCTCACTTTCCCCCAGCGACCGCACGGCCCGGAGCAGCTTCAACTCGGTTTCGGTATCGAGGCCATAGCCCGATTTGATCTCGACGGTCGTCACCCCGCCCCGCATCAGCGCTTTGAGGCGCGGGCGCGCGGCCTCGACGAGCTCCTCCACAGACGCGGCCCGCGTTGCGGCCACGGTCGAGACGATCCCGCCTCCGGCCCGCGCGATCTCCTCATAGGTCGCGCCCTGCAACCGCTGCTCGAATTCGCCAGCGCGATTGCCGCCGAAAACGAGGTGCGTGTGGCAATCGATGAGACCCGGCGTCACCCAGGCGCCGCCGAGATTGTCGATCTGCACGGCCCGGAATCCCGCCATCTCGACCCTGCGCCCGATCCGCGCGATCCTGCCGCCGTCGATAGCGATCATCGCATCCTCGATGGCGCCGAACGGCCCCGGAACGGACGGATCCATGGTCGCGATGTGGCAGTTGACGAGGATGCGATCCCACATGGCCTCGCCTATTGGCAGACAAAGAGTGTAAGGCAAAGCCCATGAACATAATCCGCTCCGCCTGGCCCCGCATTACCGACCTGTTTACCGGCACCCATGGCGACGTCGCCCTGATCGGCGCGCCGCTCGGCACCGGATCGGTCACGCCCGGCCGCTGCGACCTTGCGCCGGAGACGGTGCGGCTGGCACTGCGGCGATTCAGCACCTACGATCTCGAAACGGGCGAGGAACTGGCGCTTGAGATCCGGGACGTCGGCGACATCGCGCTCGATGGTCTCAGCCCCGCCGAGGCTTTCGCGCCGATCGTCAACGAGGTGGAGGCCTGCACTTCGGCCCAGGCGCTCACCCTCCTCCTCGGCGGCAACAATGCGGTGACGCGGCCCGCCGCCCATGCGCTTGGGCTGCCGCTCGAAAAGGTGGGCCTCATCACCCTCGACGCCCATTTCGACCTCCGCGACACGGACGAGGGGCCGATGAACGGCAATCCGGTCCGCTGCCTGCTGGAGGACGGCCTTCCCGGCCGCAATATCTGCCAGATCGGCCTTGCCCCTTATGCCAACACCGCGCGAATGCACCGGACAGCGGAGGATGAAAGGATCGGCGTCTTCACCATTTCCGAGGTGAAGGAACGCGGCATCGTACCCGTGCTGGAGGACGCCTTCGTCCGGCTCGGCCATTGCGAAGCCCTTATGGTCGATTTCGACATAGACGTGATCGACCGCGCCCAATGCCCCGGCGCCCCCGGCGCGCGGCCGGGCGGCATGGCCGTCGATATGTTCTTCAAGGCCGCCCGCTGGGTGGGCGCGCACGGCAAGGTGCGCCTTGCCGACCTCACCGAATTCGATCCCAGCCTCGACGTCAGCGACATCACCGCGCTCACGGCCGGGCGCTGGGTGTGCGAGATGCTCGCGGGCTATTCCAAACGTCCGCGTTAATGTGCTCCTGCGAAAGCAGGAGCCCAACGGCACCGATCCTCAAACTGGGCTCCTGCTTTCGCAGGAGCACTAGAGAAGCTCTTTTAACGGCACACCCGCATCCGCGAGCCGCGCGGGATCGATGATTGCCCCAGCCTCGATCAACTTGCGCCCTTGGACATAATCCTTGACTGCATTGACGCAGTCGAGCGCGATGACGCGGCCTGCGCAAAGGTAGACGACCGAAAAACTCCGGTTCGCCGGATCGCCGCGCACCACCATCCGGTCAGCGCCGAGCGATATCCCCACGGTCTGCAGCTTCAGATCATATTGGTTGGACCAGAACCACGGAATAGCATCATAGGGCTCCGGCCGGCCGAGAATCGCCTTCACCGCAGTCGCCGCCTGGTCATGTGCATTCTGAACCGACTCAACGCGGATATGCGCGCCGCCCGCGAAGCGATTGTCATGCGCGGCGCAATCGCCGATCGCATAGACGTCCGGCAGGCTAGTCCGGCAAAGGGCATCGACATCCACCCCGTTACCGCCCTTGGCGCCCGCCGCCAGCAGGGGTTCCGCCGCGGCATCGATCCCGATGCCGACGATCACCATTTCGGCGGGCAGGATCTCGCCGCCCATTATCCGCACGCCGGAAACTCCGCTTTCCCCTATGATGCAATCCACGCCTGCATTCAGCCGCACATCCACACCCTGCGCGCGATGTTCGGCCTCGTAGAAGCGCGAAAGCGGCTCGCCCGCCACGCGGGAGAGGACGCGGGCCTGCGACTCCACCAAGATGACCTGCTTTCCCATCTTCCGCAGCACCGCCGCGGCTTCAAGGCCGATATAGCCGCCGCCGATCACGACGATGTGCCGGGCGGCGTCCATCTTCGCCTTCATCGCATCTACTTCGGCCCGGTTGCGAATGATGTGCACGCCAGACAACCGTTCGCCTTCGCAGCCGAGGCGGCGCGGCCGCCCACCTGTCGCCCAGATCAGATGCTGGTAAGTGAAGGTGCGGCCATCGGCAGCGCTCACCTGATGCTTCCCCGCATCGACTGACGTGATCGTCGTGCCAGGCAGCACCGTTATTGCTCTCTCTTCCCAGAAAGCGGCAGGGCGGATCAGGATGCGTTCGAATGGCTTCTCGCCCGCCAGATAGTCCTTGGACAAAGACGGCCGCTCATAGGGAAGTTCCGGCTCGTCGCCGATCAGCGCGACGCTGCCTTCAAAACCGAGTTGGCGAAGATAGATGGCCGCCTGCGCGCCGCCATGGCCCGCCCCCACGATGATCACGTCATATCCGCTCATGACCCGCGACATAGGGCGGCGATTGCAGCTTG
>DATDNN010000145.1:0-4345 GCA_036518255.1 Allosphingosinicella sp.
CTGGGCTCCTGCTTTCGCAGGAGCACTGATGGGTTGGCTCGGCGGCTGATTGCCGCCGTGCTCAGAGCGGGCGGACCAGCCGGATCGCGACGGCCGCCCAGGGCGGGCTGGTGATGACGATCTGGCGTTGGCCGGCGCCGAGGGGGAGGACGTGGAGTTTGCCGTCTTCGCGGCCGATCAGGCGGCCGAAGACGTAGCGGCCGGCGGAGCGGGGGAAGAGGCAGTCTCGGTTCATCGCCTGGACGAGGTCTTCGGGGCCTAAGCGGCGGAGCCAGATTTCGTCGCCGCTGCGGTAATCGCCCACCGCCGAGGTGACGTTGATCGCGATCATGCCCGGTTCGGGGCGGGGTGGGAGGACGACGCTTTCGCGGCGCGGCGCGTCCGCGCCGTCGGCGCCGAGGAGAGCGGCGACCGGAATATCTTCCTGATCTGGTAATTTAACCAGATCGGCGGCTTCTACGCCCAGCGCCTTGGCGATGCGGTTCAACCAGCCCACCGAGACGGTGCGCGTGCCGGTTTCGAGGCGGCCGATGGTTTGGGGAGTGGTGGGCGGTTCGCAGCGGTCGGCGACGTCCTGCAACGTCATTTTCTTCGCCCTGCGAACTTCACGGATGCGGGTAATCATTACAGCGTCCTTTAACCGGCCCGGTTATACGCTTTCCTACAATTTGCCCGCTGTGGCAATAGCACAAATGAGTTGAGTCGGAAAGTACGGGAGAATCACCATGGCTGGAGCGAACCGGATGCTTGCGGAGCGGCCTTTCCCGCGTGACGGATCGGACAGGAATAAGGCGGGACGAACCGCGCGGAGCGTAACCGTGAACCTGATGGAATCACCGCTTGGGTGGCTGAAGGCGCGTGGTTTGATCTCCGATAGGCAGTTCGATGCGGGGGAGCGGCTGCGTGCCGATTGGGAACGCGCGCAGCTTGGCCCCAGCGTCACCATGCGCTGGGACGCGGCGCCAGTAGCGCGCGGGGCACGCGGCGCGCCGGTGGATCATGATCCCACCACCGCCCAGATCGGCGCGCGCCGCCGGTTCGACGAAGCGGTGGCGGCGGTGGGCCCCGGCCTCACCGACATTCTCTGGCGCGTCGTGTGCGCGGGCGAGGGCATGCGCGATGCCGAACAGGCGCTCGGCTGGCCGGCGCGGGCCGGCAAATTGGTGCTCGGCCTCGCACTCGACCGGTTGGCGGATTTCTACCGGGTCGTTTAGCCTATTGAAGGCTGTGGGCGGGAAAGAGATTTTTAAGCAAAATCATGTGAGGATCGGCCCATGAAACTGGCGCGGTGGTTCACGAGGACACGGAGCGAGGGCGACGATGTTGCCTTCGAAACGGCGCTGTTCACCCTCACCACCCAGGTGCCGAGGCCGACCGAGCGGCGCGCCGATCCGCGCGTGCTGCCCTTCCTGCCCGTCGCCAAACTGATCGTCGAGGGATATGAGCAACTCTGCCGGGTGCGGAACCTGTCCGCCGGGGGGCTGATGGCCGAAGTCGTGTCGCTGCCGCCCGCGGGCGCAGAAGTGGCGATCGAATTCGACAGCGCCCGGCAGGTCGCGGGCGAGGTCGCCTGGGTGCGGGGATCCAATATCGGGGTGAAGTTCGACTCGTCGGTCGACCTGCGCGCGATTTTTTCGGGCGAGCGGCCGCACATCGGCTATCGCCCCCGCCCGCCCCGCCTCGACATGCAATGCCAGGCGACGGTGCGGGTGGACGGCGTCTACCACAAGGTCGCGGTGCAGGACGTGTCGACGGGCGGCATGAAGGTCGCGCTGCGGCTCGGCAAATCCAAGCTGGGCCGCAAGGCGGTGGTGGCGGTGGAAAGCCTCGACCCCGTGCGCGGCACGATCCGCTGGTCCAAGGGCGGGATGACCGGCATCGCGTTCGAACGGCCGATCGCCTTCGAGGAACTCGCCCGCTGGATGGGCAAGCGCGTCGACGTGGCGAGTGTCATGGCGACGACGAAGGTGCGCCGATAGGCTGCATCGATATTCAACGCATGCCGGGCTGCAAATGGCGCTCATCCGCGCTTCCGGTGCTTACTTACTTGAACGTACGCTGCGCTCCGGTTCTCGAGGAGCACCATTTTTGCCTCAGCCTGCGCTGAATCTCGATACAGCCGGGTCGCTACTTCCGGGGAAGTCCTCCTCCGGTAGCCGTTGTTCCAGCAGGAAAAGGCCGTTACGCAGGCGCCCTGTCCTAAAGGGAGGGTATGTATTCATGCGTGGGGTTCTTGGCTTTATTCTGCTTGCCACTGTGTCTTCGCCGGCCGTTTCGGCCGATCCGCAAACCGTCAACCGCATCGTCGATCAGGCGATGAACCATGGGCAGGTGATCGAAACCACCGCTTACCTTACCGACCGGATCGGCGGGCGGCTCACCAATTCGCCCGCGATGCGCGAGGCGGAGAAATGGACGGAGGCCAAGTTCAAGGAATGGGGCCTCAAGAACGTCCATAAGGAAGGGTTCGATTTCGGCCGGGGCTGGTGGATCGAATCCGCGAGCGTGAAGATGGTGGCGCCGCGCGCCCTTACCCTCCGTTCCATCCCCATCGCCTGGACGCCGGGGACGAACGGCACGCTTTCGGCCCCGATCATCGTCGCGCCGATGAGCGATGAGGACCATTTCGACAAGTGGAAGGGCAAGCTTGCCGGCAAGATCGTGCTGGTGACCTTCCCCGAGGCGCCGAAGGATGCGACCGAGCCCGCCTTCGAGCGGCTGGACGCCGCGGCCATCGGCAAGATGGACGAATATCGCCAACCCAAGACCGATGGGGACGGGCTGAAGCGCCGGGTGGAACGCCGCACCTTCCCGCAGAAGCTCGACGCCTTCCTGAAGGCGGAAGGCGCGGTCGCCTGGGCGCGCATGTCGCGGCGCGAGGACGGGCTACTCCATGGCGAGGGCTATACCCATGCGGCAGGCGACACGCCCGCGCTGCCGGGCGTGGAGATCGCGGCGGAGGATTATCGCCGCCTCGCGCGCCTCGCCAAGACCGGGCCGGTGACGCTGGAGATGGCGAGCAACGTCCATTTCGACGACAGCGACACGAACGCCTACAACATCTTCGCCGACATAACGGGGAGCGACCCCAAGGCGGGCTATGTGATGGCGGGCGCGCATCTCGACAGCTGGGTCGCCGCCGACGGCGCGGCCGACAATGCGGCGGGAAGCGCGGTGGTGATGGAAGCCGCGCGCATTCTCCAGTCGCTGGGCGTCAAGCCCAAGCGCACGATCCGCTTCGCCCTCTGGTCCGCCGAGGAGCAGGGGCTGCAAGGCTCGCTCGCTTATGTCGACCAGCATCTTGCCAAGCGGCCGCCGAGCACGGGCGAGCTGGCGGCGGCGGGCCGTTACGGCACGATCAGCAATTATCCGGTGACGCCGCTGCCGGGCTTCAAGGACATGGCCGCCTATTTCAACATCGACAATGGCGGCGGCAAGCTGCGCGGCGTGTTCGCAGAAGGCAATTTCGCGGCGGTGCCGGTGCTGAAGGAATGGCTCTCCCCGCTCGCGAGCCTTGGCGCCAGCAGCGTCGTCGCGGCGCCGACCGGGGGGACGGACCATGTCGGCCTCGCCGCCCTCGGCCTGCCCGCCTTCCAGTTCATCCAGGATCCGCTGGATTACGAATCGACCGTCCACCATTCGGACGCCGACACGTTCGATCACCTGCGCCCGCAGGACCTGCGTCAGGCCGCCGCGGTGCTCGCGGCCGTGCTGATGTCGGCGGCGGACAGCGACAAGGCGATCCCGCGCAACGTGCTGCCGGCCAAGCCCAGCGACACCGATCCGTTCAAATATGACGATCCCGAAGAGGATTGATCCTTTCGACCCGTCAAGCGTCACCCCGGCGAAAGCCGGGGTCTCGTGACAAAAGGGCGCGGTTCCTGCGAGAGATGCCGGCTTTCGCCGGCATGACGCGAGGGCCGGCCGAAAGAGAAAGAACGGGAGATGGATTTCGGATGGTATACCTTCCTGCTGCTCGTCGCGGCGGGCGGGGCGGCGGGGTTTATCGATGCCATCGCGGGGGGCGGCGGGCTTTTGACTTTACCCGCCTTGCTGACGGCGGGGGTGCCGCCGGTGGCGGCGCTCGGGACCAACAAGCTGCAATCCTGTTTCGGCACCGCTTTCGCCGCGCGGCGCTATGCGCGGGGCGGGCACCTGTCGCTTGAGGGTCAGGGGCTGAGCATTCTCTTCGTCCTGATCGGAGCGGCGGGCGGAGCGGTGGCGGTGCAATATGTCGATCCCTCGATCCTCGCGGCGGTCCTGCCTGGCCTCCTGATCGCGATTGCCGCCTATTTTCTCCTCTCGCCGCGCATGACCGACGAGGATCGCGCGCGGCGGCTGGGGC
>DATDNN010000146.1:0-11783 GCA_036518255.1 Allosphingosinicella sp.
GAAGAAGGCGCCTTCAAAAATGACCGTATATTTGATCTGGAGCGCAATACCGGCGAGGAACGTTGCGAGGCATCCCTGAAGAAAAGCTTTCCGGTCGAAATGCGGGCGGGTGACGGCAGAGAGCGCCAAAGCCCCGGCCCCAGCGACCGGCAGGTTGTAGAAGACCGGAGACTGGCCGCCTTCACCGCCGAATAATAGGAGCCAGAGCAGATAGCAGATGCCGGCCATCACCGCGCCCGCCAAGGGCGCAAAACGCGCCGCCGTCAGCGCGATCAGAAGAGCGGTGCCGGCGGCGAAGAAGGCCGCAACCAGCTGATACTGGACGATGCCCTCGCCTCCCAGAAGGCGGGTCGCGGCATAGATGAGAAAGAGACCGAAGGGCTTGCGATCCCAATGATCGACAAAGGGCAGATCGCCCCCCCACATGCGATCGCCGACCAGCAGATAAAATTGCTCGTCTATATCGATGACCGGATTGCCGAAATGCGGCGCCCGCAAGAGGAAAGCCAATGTCAGAAGCAACAAGGCAATCCACGGCCACGGCCGTGAAACGATCGAGACAGGCATAAGGCCTGCGCCACGAATGGCGGATGTCATCAAAAGCTCCGAAGAATGCGGCCTCCCCCCGGATGCCGCCTGCCTTCCGGCTTAAACCAGGCGGGCCGCGTCCGCAACGGGCCTCCTGCCCTTCAGTGCACCAAATGCCAAAGCCACGCGCGCCTTGCGAGCAGCGTCGGCCGGGGGCGGGCGGACTTGCCGCAGGTCAAATTGACCCTGCTTACACCCGCATCGGCATCAGGACGTAAAGCGCGGGCGCCTTGTCATTCTCGCGAAGCAGGGTGGGCGCGGCGGCGTCGGCGAGGTGCACTTCCACCGTATCGCCCTCGATCTGGCCCAATATGTCGAGCAGATAGCGGGCGTTGAAGCCGATTTCGAACCCTTCGGCATTATAGTCGCCCGGCACCTCTTCGGCTGCGGTGCCGTTTTCCGGGCTGGTGACCGAAAGCGTCACCTTGTCGCGGTCGAGCGCAAGCTTCACTGCGCGGGTCTTCTCGCTCGCGATGGTCGCGACGCGGTCGACGCCTTCCATGAAGCTCTTGGGATCGATTTTCAGCAGCTTGTCGTTCGCGGTCGGGATGACGCGGCTGTAATCCGGGAAGGTGCCGTCGATCAGCTTGGAAGTCAGCACCGCATTGCCGAGGCCGAAACGGATCTTGGAATCCGACAGCGAAATCTGCACCGTGCCATCCACCTCGTCGAGGAGCTTGCGAAGCTCTGCCACGCATTTGCGCGGGATGATCACGTCCGGCATGCCGGCGGCGCCTTCCGGGCGCGGCACGGTAACGCGGGCGAGGCGGTGGCCGTCGGTCGCCGCGGCCTTCAGCACCGGCAGAGTTTCGTCCGACACATGCAGGAAGATGCCGTTCAGATAATAACGCGTTTCTTCGGTCGAGATGGCGAAGCGCGTCTTGTCGATGATCTGGCGCAGCGTCGCGGCGGGAAGCTCGAACTGGGTCGGCAGATCGCCCTCCGCGATCACCGGGAAGTCGTCGCGCGGTAAGGTGGCGAGGTTAAAGCGCGCGCGTCCGGCCACGACCTGCATCTTGCCTTCGGCGGCGGTCAATTCGACCTGGCTGCCTTCCGGCAGCTTGCGGGCGATGTCAAACAATGTGTGCGCCGATACCGTCGTCGCGCCGCCCTGCTGGACATTGGCTTCGACCGTCTCGTTGATCTGGAGATCGAGGTCTGTCGCCATGAGCCGCAGGCCGCCGCCGTCCACCGCCTCGATCAGTACGTTCGAGAGGATCGGGATCGTATTCCTGCGTTCGACCACGGATTGGACATGGCCGAGGCTCTTGAGAAGCGTGGCCCGTTCGATCGTCACCTTCATTCGTAAACCCCTGTACCCGCATCAATGCTGGACCGTGGGGTTATAGCGAGAACGCGGGGCTCCGCTAGAGGGGTCTCATCCAAAAATCCGGCCTGGGTAAAAAACTGGGGCCGGGGCACGAAGCCCCGGCCCGGTACGCCTCCCGGCCCGAAAACCGGAAGAAATCGTCAGAAACGCATGCCGATCGACGCGACCACCTGGTGACGATCGAGATCGATATCGGTGCCGAAATCCTCCGACGTGAAGTCGTCGAGGTTGAAATCGTCGCTGAAATCGAGGTTGGTGTAGTTGGAATAGCGATATTCCAGCTTGCCGTAGAGATTATCCCCGAACTTCTGTTCGACGCCGGCGCCGAGCCTCCAGCCGTCGACATTCGAATCCAGTTCGTAGCGGTCGGTGCTAGTCTCATAGGCCGCTTCGATGCTGGTGTTGGTATAGCCCCCCTTCACATAGAGCAGCGTGGACGGCGCCACCGGAAAACCGACGCGGCCGCCGACATAAATGTCCCGGCCGGTCGCGATCCGGCCAGCAACGTTGACGCCATCGAGCGTCTCATTAGAATCCTGTTTGCCGGAGGATTCGACATATTCCGCCTCGACGCCCGCGACGACGCCGCCCAGATCGAAATCGTAGCCGAGGCCGACGCCGTAGGCGACGCCGTCGATCGTCTCGTCGCCCTGATCCGTACCGGTGTCGACGCCGTCGCCGCCACGGTCGCCGGATTTCAGCTGGTCATAACCGACAATGCCCTCGATGCGGGGCCCGACGAAATTGGACGCGTCCTGGGCGAAGGCCGGCGTGGCGATCGTGCCGGCAAGAAGGGCGCCAATGAAAAGCTTACGCATACGAAACTCCATGTTTAAGCGTACTGAAATGCAACGGCCCTCCCAGCGCCTAAGGCCCTGAAAGGTTGCATGAACCTCAGATAAACGATTTTGGGTGTGGCAAATCGGCACGGGATTGCGCAGGATGAAGAGGCAATGAGGCACGTCTTGTTTTCCATTCCTTTTCTGATGCTTAGTGCGATTGCCGTGGCGTCTGTGCAGCAAGTGGGCATCTTCTACGGCTGGGCCGCCTTTGCCGATGGCGCGCCGAAGCGATGCTATGCTGCGGCGGAACCGGAAGGCCGGCGGGGCTCGGGCGCCGCCGCTTTCGTCGCCTTCTGGCCGGAAAAGGGCAATCGCGCCCGTCCCAGCATCCGACTGCGCGCCGATGCTCGCCCCGGCTCGGCCATCCTGCTCACCATCGGAGGCAATCGTTTCCAGCTTGCCGCCAGCGGCCGGGAGGCCGTCGCCTCGAACCCCGCCGCCGACGCTGCTATTGTCGCGGCTATGCGGCGGAACAAGGCGATGACGGTCACCGCCCGCACGCTCACCGGCGCGACTATTCGGGACGATTATCCGCTCACCGGCTTTCCCACGGCGCTGGACGCCGCCGCCCTTGCCTGCGCCCAAAAACATTGACAATTGGGAAGGCGAGCGCCATCTGATGGACATCCGGTCCCCGGCAGTACGTCTTGAGAATGCCGCAAGGCAAATATCCGCTCAAGGCCGATCCCGGGGACTTTTTATTGGTGGTCCTATGGCGACTGCATTGGTGATCGACGGCGCCTATTTCCTGCGGCGCTTCAAACATACATTCCCCCACCTGAAACCCAATGATCCTGAAGCGATTGCGCTTGGTGTTCATTGGATGTCGGTTTGGCATCTTGCATATCGCAGGAATCCGAAGCTCATGGCAGAAGCCATCAGCAACCAGGGGTTTCTGCCGATCGAATCTGCGGATTTGTACCGCATTTTCTTTTATGATTGTCCGCCCTTGCAGAAGAAGATGCATTGGCCCGTTTCGAAAACAGCTGTCGATCTTTCAAAAACGTCCACCGCAATTTTCCGAACGGCTGTCCATGCGAGACTGCAGACCGTTCGAAAGGTGGCGCTGCGACTAGGACGCCTGAGTGATGAATCCTCGTGGCGGCTGAAGCCCGAAGCGCTTCAAAGACTCATTAAAGAAAAGAGCATGTTCGTACCGTCGGACGATGATTTCGAGCCTGACGTGAAACAAAAGGGCGTAGACATGCGCCTTGGTCTCGATGTCGCCGCTCTTGCGTTCAAAAGGCAGGTAGACCAAATAGTTATGATAGCGGCTGATGGCGATTTTGTTCCGGCCGCTAAAATTGCTCGCCGAGAAGGCATTGACGTGGTGCTGGATCCGATGTGGGGTATTCCCGCTCCCGATCTGGTTCAGCATGTCGATGGCATTCGGCAGGCGAAAATGGACGCGCCTTTAGGAACTGTATGACAGCCGCGATGACCATTCCGGGGCATATTGACCCCGTTCCCGTGCCGCGCCCTGAGGTGGCGAGCGATGATGCGCGCGTCGACCTTCTGGGGCTTTCCCGCGAGGCGATCCGCGCAGTCTTGCTCGAGGCGGGACTGGACGAGCGGCAGGCGAAGCTGCGCGCCAAGCAGCTCTGGCATCAGATCTACAATCGCGGCGCCACGGATTTCGAGGCGATGAGCGACATCGCCAAGCCCCAGCGCGCCTGGCTCGCCGAACGGTTCAAGGTCGGCCGCCCGAACACGGTGGTCCAGCAGGTGTCGACCGACGGCACCCGCAAGTGGCTCCTCAAGACCGACGATGGCCACGATTTCGAAATGGTGTTCATCCCCGACGCCGATCGTGGCACGCTGTGCGTGTCGAGCCAGGTGGGGTGCACATTGAACTGCCGCTTCTGCCACACCGGCACGATGCGCCTCGTCCGCAATCTGACGCCCGGCGAGATCGTCGGCCAGGTGATGCTCGCCCGCGACGCGCTCGGCGAATGGCCGAGCCAGCCGGAAGGCCGCATGCTCTCCAACATCGTGATGATGGGCATGGGCGAGCCGCTCTACAATTTCGACAATGTGCGCGACGCGCTGAAGATCGTCATGGACGGCGACGGCATTGGCCTCTCGCGCCGCCGCATCACCCTTTCGACCTCCGGCGTCGTGCCGATGATGGAGAAAGCGGGCGCGGAAATCGGCGTCAACCTCGCCGTCTCGCTCCATGCGGTGACGAAGGAAATCCGCGACGAGATCGTGCCCCTCAACCGCAAATATGGGATCGAGGAGCTGCTCCAGGCCTGCGCCGATTACCCCGGCGCCAACAATGCCCGCCGCATCACCTTCGAATATGTGATGCTGAAGGACAAGAATGACAGCGACGAGGATGCGCGGGAGCTCGTCCGCCTGATCAAGAAGTACAAGCTGCCCGCCAAGGTGAACCTCATTCCCTTCAATCCCTGGCCGGGCGCGCCGTACGAGTGTTCGTCGGAAGAGCGCGTCCAGCGTTTCTCCGACATCATCTTCGAAGCCGGCATCAGCGCCCCCATCCGCCGCCCCCGCGGCCGCGACATCATGGCCGCCTGCGGGCAGCTGAAGTCCGCCGCCGAAAAGAAGAGCCGCGCCGAACTCGACAAACTGGCCGAGGAAAAACTGGCGGCCCTCGGCTGAAGGTTCAGGATCGCCCCCCGGCATGTGCACCGGCCGCCGCCACGGAGCGGCGCGCCGCTCTTCAAGTATCTTTTTTGCGATAGCTGCTTCCTCTCGGGCGGCGCGCGGGTTAATCCTGTGTTCACGCGAGCGAAGACTGGATCGTCATGGCCACCCTGCCCCCGCCACCACCGGCCAAGCCTCAGCCACTGGGCATGCGGGAAAGGATCGGGCGGTTCGATTGGGCAGCGACGCCGCTCGGCCCGCGCGACAAATGGCCCGCAGCCCTGCGTTTCGCGGTCAATCTTTGCGAACATTCCAGCATGCCAATGGCGGTCTATTGGGGCCCGGACCTGCGCCTCCTCTACAATGATGCCTGGGCGCCATTTGCCGGGAACCGGCATCCCGGCGTTCTGGGCGAGCCTGCTGATATCGTTTGGGCGGATCATTGGGACAGGCTTCAACCCCGCTTCGATCAGGTGCTGCGTACTGGCGAGGGCGTTTCCATAGAGCGCGAACTGGTGCCCGTGATGCGGGGCGGGCTTCGCACCGAAATCTACTGGTCCTACAGCATGACGCCGCTGCTCGATGAAGCGGGCAGGGTCGCCGGGGTCATCAGTCAGGGCAATGACGTGACCGGCAGTGTGCTGGCCGACCGGCGCCTTTCCTATCAGGTCCAGCTCGCCGATGCTTTGCGGGAATGCGGCGATCCGCAGGCAGTGAAGGACACCGCCGCGCGGCTGCTGGGTGAGGCGCTTGGGGCCGACCGAGTCGGATATGCGGAGGTGGATCCCGCCAGGATGACGCTGTCCGTGCGCAATGATTGGACTCGTGGTGGCGTGCTGCCGAGCCTGGCGGGCGAAGTGCGGATGATCGATGCCTTCGGCACGGAAAGCAACGATCTTCTCATGTCCGGCAATGTCCTGGCGACGGACGATATTGAGCTTCTGGCGGAAACCGATCCCGAGCATGTCTCGACTCTGCGCAGTCTCGGGGCACGGGCTATCATCGTCGTCCCCCTCATTCGCGGCGGCTCCATGCGCGCCCTTCTGTACGTTCACCACGCCGTACCGAGGACCTGGGGGAGTTCCGATATAGCTATCGTCTGTGACACGGCCGAACGTACCTGGGACGCCGTTCAGCGCGCACAAAGCGAACAGTCGCTGCGCGAAAGCGAGGATCATTACCGCCATGTCGTCGAGCTCAATCCGCAAGTGTCGTGGACGGCCGATCCCGAAGGTCATATTCTGCGCATCTCGGCGCGTTGGGAGGAATGGACCGGAACGACGGGCCTTGGCGATGATTGGGCGCTAGCGGTGCATCCTGATGACCGCCTCGCCGTCTTCGCCGAACGCGACGCAGCGGTGCGGCTGGAACGGCCGTTCGACATCGAACACCGGATAAGGCGGCGCGACGGCAGCTATCGCTGGGCCCGCTCGCGTTCCTTCCCGCGCTACGGACCCGACGGCAAGATCTGCCTCTGGTACGGCATGACCGAGGATATTCACGAGCGCCATCAGGCGCAGGAGCATCAGCGGCTTCTGATCAACGAACTGAACCACCGGGTGAAGAACACGCTCGCCACGGTGCAGGCGATCGCCTTTCAGACGCTAAAGGACGATCTGCCGCTCGCCGAGGCACGGGCACGGTTCGAGGCGCGGCTGCTCGCCCTGTCCCGGGCCCATAATCTCCTTACCGAGGAAAATTGGGAGGGCGCATCCATCTCGCGTGTGATCGCCGATTCCACCGCCCACCTCGCTGGAGAGTCCGGGCGTTTTTCCCTGGAAGGCGAGTCCCTATGGCTTGCCCCGCGTGCCGCGCTCGCCTTGGCGCTCGCCTGTCACGAACTCAGCACTAACGCCGCCAAATATGGCGCCTTGTCCAACGAAAAGGGGCACGTCAGCGTGCGCTGGCTGAGGGAGGATGGCCAATTGCGGATCGAATGGAAGGAAACCGGCGGCCCGCCCGTATCTGTGCCCTCCGGCCGCGGTTTCGGCTCGCGCCTCATCGAACGGGGGCTAGCTGGAGACCTGAACGGCAGAGCGCGGCTCGATTTCGAACCGGACGGCCTGAAATGCACGATCGAGGCGCCGCTGAGCGCCGTCCAGGCGCGGGAGGGGGAGCTTGGCGGATAGAAAATACCGGATCCTCGTCGTCGAGGACGAGATGCTGGTGGCGATGAATATCGAGGATATGCTTCTCGACCTCGGTCACGAGATCGCCGGCGTCGCCAGCCGTTTGGACCCGGCCCTCACCCTCGCGCGCGAGGCCGATATCGATCTTGCCATGCTCGACGTGAATCTCGCCGGCGACCTTTCCTTTCCGGTGGCGGACATATTGGAAACGCGCGGCATCCCCTATCTGTTCGCCACCGGATATGGGCGTAAGGGGGTGAAGGACGAATATGGCGGGGTGCCGGTTCTGCAAAAGCCGTTCCGCGCCCGCGACCTCGAGGAAGCGATCGGCACGCTCGCCGCCAGCAGGAAGACCGCTGACTGAGCCCTGCTTCCTGTGCGGCCGTCCCCTCGGCCGGCGCGTGGAATGGCACCACCCGCTGCCCAAGAGCCGGGGTGGGCGGGATGTGGTTCCGGTGCATCCCATCTGCCACCGCACCATCCACGCGACGTTCACCAATGCCGAGCTTGCTCACGCTTTCACCAGCGCGGATGCGCTTCGCGCCCATCCCGGTATCGCCGCCTTCCTCGCCTGGATCGAAGGCAAGGATCCCGACTTTCACGCCCCGACGCGCAGGAAAAGGCGCTAGGCCTCCAGTTCGACGTCCCAGTAGAGATAATCCCGCCAGCTCTGGTGGAGATAATGAGGCGGGAAGCTGCGCCCATGGTCCTGTAGCTGCCAGCTCGTCGGCCGCACCGGCTGCCGGTGGAGGTGCATATGCGCCTCGGCCGGGGTCCGCCCGCCTTTCCTGAGATTGCACGGCGCGCAGGCGGCGACGACATTCTCCCACGTGGTCCGCCCGCCATAGGCGCGGGGAATGACATGGTCGAAGGTGAGATCCCTAGGCGTTCCGCAATATTGGCAGGCGAAGCGATCGCGCAGGAACAGGTTGAACCGGGTGAAGGCGGGAAATTCCGACGGCTTCACATATTGGCGGAGCGCGATGACGGACGGAATCTTTATCGCCCTGGTTGGGCTATGCACTTCCCGATCGTAGGAGGAGACGATATCCACCCTTTCGAGGAACACGGCCTTGACCGCGGTCTGCCACGGCCACAGGCTCAGCGGATAATAGCTAAGCGGCGTATAATCGGCGTTGAGCACCAGCGCCGGACAGGCTTCGGGATGTCGGATCAGATCGGGATGATACATTGGCGGACGGCGGCCTCCCGGTTTGGAGAGAGAACCTCCCGAAACGCCGGTCCCCGGACCTGTCGCACCCAGAGCAGGGGAGAAGGGCTTCGAAAGGCCGCTTTCTCCTGTTCGATCCCGCTTCTGGCGGAGAAGCGTGACAGCGCCATGACACACCAGGTGCGAGTCGCGGTCAAGGGCTCATTTCACCATGGATGAAGTCGTCACCCGCTTCGCCCCCAGTCCTACGGGGCGCCTCCACCTTGGTCATGCATATTCATGCTTATTGTCGCATGATTATGCACGTGCGCGCGGCGGCGCCTTCCTCCTGCGTATCGAGGATATCGATCCCGGCCGCGCCCGCCCCGAACATGTGGCGGGGATCATCGAGGATCTGGCCTGGCTCGGGATAGAATGGGACGGCGACATCCTCTTCCAGTCCCGGCGGCTGCCGCTCTATGCCGGGGCGCTGGAGCGGTTGAAGGCTATGGACCTCGTCTATCCCTGTTTCTGCACCCGTTCCGAAATCGCGGCCGAGATCGCCGCCAGCGCCGCGGCGCCGCACGGGCCGGACGGGCCGCTTTATCCAGGCACGTGCCGCGCCCTCCCGCCCCGCGAAAGAGAAGCGCGCATGGCCCGCGAACCGCATGCTTGGCGTCTTGACGTCATGAAGGCATTGGAATGCGCCGGCCCGCTTTACTGGGAGGATGGCGACACCGAAGTGGCGGCCGAACCGCAGGCCTTCGGCGATGTCGTCCTCGCCCGCAAGGACGCGCCGACCAGCTACCATCTCGCCGTTACCGTCGACGATGCCGCGCAAGGAATCACCGACGTCGTCCGCGGCCGCGATCTTTATGCCGCGACCGATATCCACCGCCTGCTCCAGGCGCTGCTCGGCCTGCCGACACCTCAATATCATCATCACGATCTGCTTACCGACGCGCAGGGACAGCGCCTCGCCAAACGGCACGGTGCGCAGAGCCTCGCAGACCTCAGGGCTGGCGGCGCCGATCCTGTTCAACTCACGGCCGATCTCCGTGCAGGGCGTTTACCGGCGGGCTATGCGTCCCGGCTATAGTAACCCGGCATTCGCGCCGCACGCCGCCCCTTCAATTCCTCCGGTTTCAGGTCTACATCGGCGCCATGCAGACCTTCCTCTTCATCCTCATCATCCTCGCCGCCGTCGCGACGCTCACCGTGCTGGTGCGCGGCGTCATCAACATGGCGCAGGGCAAGGACGTCAGCGGCCAGCGGTCGCAGGATCTGATGCGCAAGCGCGTGATGCTGCAGGCCGTGGCCATTTTGCTGGCCGCCCTCTTCCTGCTCCTCGCCCGGGGCTGAGCCGCCCGCCTTGGTCAGGCTCACCAAAATATACACGCGCACCGGCGATGGAGGCGAAACCGGCTTGGTCGACGGTTCGCGCGTCGCGAAGTCCGATGCGCGCATGGCGGCGATCGGCGATGTGGACGAAGCCAACAGTGCCATCGGTCTCGCCATCGAGGCGCTTGCCGACGAGGCGCTTCGCGGCCGCCTCCGCACGATCCAGAACGAATTGTTCGATCTCGGCGCCGACCTCGCCACACCGGGCGAGGCTTTCGCGCCGTCGGAAACCGCGCTCCGCGTCACACAGGCGCAAATCGACCGGCTGGAGCGCGAGATCGACGCCATGAACGCCACGCTCCCGCCGCTGCGCAGCTTCATCCTGCCCGGCGGCGGCGGCGGAGCGGCGGCCGTCCATCTCGCCCGCGCCGTGGTGCGACGCGCGGAACGCTCGGCTGTCGCGGCGGCCCTGCAGACCCCCCTCAATCCGCTGGCGCCCGCCTATCTCAACCGCCTTTCCGATCACCTGTTCGTCCTCGCCCGTCTTGTTGCGGGCGGCCATGGCGGCGAAATCCTCTGGCAGCCGGGCGCCACCCGCTAGATACGCATCCGAAACGGAGGCGGAACAATCCCTCTCCCTCACGCGTCTTTATCTGCCACAGCTGGGGAACGAACATGGCGACGCAGATGCGCCTCGATGGGCAGGAGGAGGGCCTGGCCGTCCGCTACCGGAGCGTGCGGGCCTTGTCCCGCGCCATCGCCGCGCCCCTGTCCGATGCCGATGCGACGATCCAGCCGATGCCGGACGCCTCGCCAGCCAAATGGCATCTCGCCCACACGACCTGGTTCTTCGAAACCTTCGTGCTGCGCGACCATGTGCCCGGCTATCGCCTGCATGACGAACGCTGGCCCTATCTTTTCAACTCTTATTATGACGGCGAGGGGGAGCGCCATGCCCGCCCGCGCCGGGGCATGCTGAGCCGGCCTTCGCTGGGTGAGATCATCGAGTATCGGGCGGCGGTGGATGACGCTCTCCTGCGCGCCCTCCCGAACCTTCCCGATAGCGCGCTCGTCCTCGCCGCACTCGGCCTCAACCACGAGCAGCAGCATCAGGAATTGATGCTGATGGATATGAAGGCCGCCTTCGCCGAAAATCCGCTCGCTCCGGCGGTATGGGCGAGATCGTGCTCCTGCGAAAGCAGGAGCCCAGCAGCACCGCGCAAGGACACTAGGCTCCTGCTTTCGCAGGAGCACAATGAGGCGCAGTGGATCGAGGGCCGCCACGGCATCGTCGAGATCGGCCATGGGCGCGCGGGTTTCGCCTTCGATTGCGAAGGGCCGCGCCACCCCGTCCTGCTCCATCCCCATGCGCTTGCCGCCCGCCTCGTCACCAATGGCGAATGGGTGCAATTCATGGCGGACGGCGGCTACCGGCGTCCCGATCTCTGGCTGGCGGACGGCTGGGCGTGGGTCCAGGCGGAAGGCATCGGAGCCCCGCTCTATTGGCGGGAAGGCGAAGATGGTTGGAACCGCTTTGGCCCCGATGGCGTGCAGCCGCTCGATCCCGCCGCTCCGGCCTGCCACATTTCCTATTACGAAGCCGACGCCTTCGCGCGCTGGGCGGGCGCCAGGCTCCCGACCGAAGCCGAATGGGAAAGCGCCGCCGCCGCGCTCGATCCTTCCGGGGGCAACCAGCTTGACGCAGCCGGGCCGGTCGAGCCGCGCCCCGCGCAGGGCAGCGGCCTGCGCCAAATGTTCGGCGACGTCTGGGAATGGACGATGAGCGCCTACCTCCC
>DATDNN010000147.1:0-2038 GCA_036518255.1 Allosphingosinicella sp.
TGACTTCCCCCTTCGCTTTGCCTATCGCGCCCTCCAACAAGGCCGCTCGCGGGAACCCGATGGCGGCCATTTTTCATTTAGATTTTTCGAGGATGAGCGATGAAGCGCACCTTCCAGCCCAGCAAACTGGTCCGCAAGCGGCGTCATGGATTCCGCGCCCGCAAGGCGACTGTCGGCGGCCGCAAGGTTCTGGCCGCCCGCCGCGCTCGCGGCCGCAAGACGCTCTCGGCCTGACCGGCACGCCTGCGCCGCTCCGGCGGCGCGCCGACTTCCTGGCCGCGAACAAGGCGCTCCGTGCGCCGATGCCGGGATTCGTACTGCTTGTCCGTCCCAGGGATGATGGCGACAGCGCCATGCGCCTTGGCATTACCGTCACGAAGAAGATCGGAAACGCCGTCGTCCGCAACCGGATGAAGCGGCGTTTTCGTGCGCTTGCGCGCGAGATTTTGCCGGAGGCTGGTATCGCAGGCGCCGATCACGTCCTGATCGGCCGTGCGGGCGGGATCGAGCGGGATTACGCCGCTTTGCGTGCGGAGCTCACCAAGGCGCTCCAGAAATTGAAGAAGAACGCCGCTCGGGCTGAGCCTGTCGAAGCCCTGCCCTTCTCCTTGAAAGTCGAGGAAAAAGACAGGCCTTCGACAGGCTCAGTCCGAACGGATTTGACCAAGGGAGAGGAAGCGTGATCGCCCGCCTCTTCATCCTCATCGCCAAGGCCTGGCAGAAGGGCCCATCCCTTCTCCTGCCCCCCACCTGCCGCTACAGCCCCAGCTGCTCGGCCTATGCAATTACCGCCCTTGAGCGCTATGGGGCGCTGAAAGGCGGCTGGCTGGCCGCCAAACGTCTGTGCCGGTGCCACCCTTGGGGCGGCTCCGGACATGATCCGGTACCGTCGAAGGAACGCTTCCAGTGAACGAACAACGCAACCTGATTACGGCCGTCATCCTGTCGGCGCTGATCCTGATCGGGTGGAGCTTCGTGTCGGAGAAATTCTTCCCGACCGCCAACCCGCCCTCGACCAAGGTCGTGGACGGCAAGCAGGTTCCGGTGCCGGAACCCAAGGCTAATCCGGCCGCGCAAACAGCCGCGGCGGTCCGCAACCGCGACATCGTCCTGCGCGAAACCCCGCGCGTGCCCATCGATACGCCGCGCCTTCAGGGCTCGATCAATCTGATGGGCGCCCGGATCGACGATCTCGTGCTCACCACGCACAGGGAAGGGATCGCTCACGATTCGACGGCGATCCGGATGCTTTCGCCCTCGGGCGCTCCCGATGCCTATTTCGCCAGCTTCGGCTGGACCGGCGAAGGCGTCGCCCTCCCCGGCGCGGATACGGTCTGGACGGCGAGTGGGGACCGCCTTGCGCCCGGCAGCCCCGTGACCCTCAGCTGGACCAACGGTCAAGGGCAACGTTTCGAAATCCAGCTGTCGGTGGACGATGGCTATATGTTCGACGTGAGGCAGGTGGTCGCCAATGGCGGCGCCAATGCCATGGCGGTGAAGCCCTACAGCCTCGTCAGCCGCATCGGCGTTTCCAAGGACAAGGATAGCTGGACGATCCATACCGGCCCCACCGGCGTCTTTAATGGCAAGGCCAATTACGACGTTGATTTCAAGACGCTCACTGAGGAAGGCGACCAGCGCTTCAGCACCAGTGGCGGCTGGCTCGGCTTTGGCGACAAATATTGGTTGACCGCCCTCATCCCGCCGCAGAATGCCGCCGTGGAAGCCGCCTTCCGGGCGGGCGCCAACAACAGCTATCAGGCCGATACCAGCCCCGCCCCCGCCATTGTCGCGCCGGGCAAGGCCATCAGCTACGAAAGCCGCCTGTTCGCGGGCGCCAAGGAAGTGGCATTGCTGGATCGCTACGAGAAAAATCTCGGCATCCGCCAATTCGATAAGGCGATCGACTGGGGCTGGTTCTACTGGTTCGAGCGGCCGATCTATTCGCTGCTCCACTGGCTGTTCCAGATGATCGGCAATTTCGGCCTTGCGATCATGGGGCTTACCTTGATCGTCCGCCTTCTCATGTTCCCGATCG
>DATDNN010000148.1:0-4828 GCA_036518255.1 Allosphingosinicella sp.
CTCGACCCTCTGCACGCCTTTCTCGCAGGCGTCATAATCGGCGACATTCCATTTGAAGACGCGGATGCCGGTGCGAGATTCGAATTCCCGCGCTTTGTCGTCATTGCCGGCATAATTGGCGGCGACCTTCATCCCCATGTCGCGGAGCGCCAGGCTGATCGCCTCGCCGATGCCTCGCGTTCCGCCGGTTACGATCGCCACTCGCTGCATGCTGCTCTCCTGCCTCTATATTTTGGCGGAGAGCTTATGGCGGGCTTATCCATCCCGCAAGTTCGCGCGCGATTATGCTGCGCAGCATTTCCACGCCCTCCTCACTGTCATTAAGGCAGGGCAGATAGGCGAAATGGGTACCGCCCGCCGCCAGGAACTGCTCACGCCCGCGCATGGCGAGCTCCTCCAGCGTCTCCAGACAATCGGCGGAAAAACCGGGCGCGACGATGGCAATTTTCCTTTTGCCCTGCCCCGGAAGCGCGGCCAGCACCGTGTCCGTCGCCGGCTCCAGCCACTTGGCGCGGCCGAAGCGCGATTGGAAGGTGACGATCAGCTCCCGCCCCAGCGCCTCGCCCAGCAGCCGCGCCGTTTTCCGGCACTGGCAGTGATAGGGATCGCCCAGATGCAGCGTCCGCTCCGGCATGCCGTGGAAGCTGGCGAGAATCGCGTCGGGCACGAAATCGAGCGCGGCGAGGCCCCGCTCCACCGAACTTTTCAGCGCGCCGATATAGGCGGGATCGTCATGATAGGGCGGCAGCGTGCGAAGGGCGGGCTGCCAGCGCATGCCTGCCAGCGCGAGGAAGGCTATATCGTTAGCCGTCGCCGTGGTTGCTGCGCAATATTGCGGGTAGAGCGGCGCGAGGAGAATGCGCTCGCACCCCTGATCCTTCAGCGCCCGGATCCGCTCGGCGATGGCGGGGCGGCCATAGCGCATCGCATGATCGACAATCACTCCCTCGCCGAACGCGCCTTCCAGCGCGCGCGCCTGCCGCCGGGTGATCGCGGCGAGCGGCGATCCTTCCTCGCTCCAAACCTGGGCATAGGCATGGGCGGATTTCTTCGGCCGCGTGTTGAGGATGATACCGCGCAAAATCGGCTGCCAGAGGATCGCGGGCAGTTCGACCACGCGGCGGTCCGACAAAAACTCCTTCAGATAGGCGCGCACCGCCTTCGGCTCGGGCGCTTCGGGCGTTCCGAGATTGACGATCAGCACCCCGACTTTCGCGGTCGGCACCCGCGGATGCCCGGCCGGTTTTTCCATCATCCATTCCCCAATTGCAGCGGCAGCGTCCGGAGCCTTTGGCCCGTCGCCGCGAACAAGGCGTTGGCGAGCGCGGGCGCCGCGAGCGGCACGGCGAGTTCGGTGACGCCGCCCGGATCCTCCTCGCTCTCCACTATTTCGACCGTAATCTCCGGCATGCTCGCAAGCCTCGGAACGGCGAGGCCGCCAAGGCTCCGCACCGTCGGCAGTCCCGCTTCGAACCCGATCGGCCGCGCGAGCGCCGCCATGATTCCATAACAGAGGCCGCCTTCGATCTGCTGGCGGACGAGATCGGGATTGATCACCCGCCCGCAATCGACGGCGCAGACTGCCCGTTCAACCTTCACGCGGCCGCCCCGCACCGCAACCTCGACCAGCAAGGCCGCGTGCGAGCCGTAAGCCGAGTGACAGGCGATGCCCATGCCGCCGCCCATCGCGCCGCCGTCCCAGCCGCCGAGGGTCGTGGCCGTCGTCAGCACGCGCGCGAGGCGGGGATTGCCGCCCAGCATCTGCATGCGGAAGGAAAAGGGCTCGGCCTTCGTCTCCCGGGCGATTTCGTCGATGAAGGATTCGGTGAAGAAGGCGGTATAGCTCCGCGCGTTCGAGCGCCACGGGCCGGTTGGAATGCCGGGATCGGCGGACACATGATCGACGATCGCGACCGGCACGTCATAAGGCGGCAGTGCGCCCGCGACGGCTGCAGCATCGACGGGCGCCGCGATCCGGCTTTCCCAGGCCGCGATGCGCCCGCTATCCATCCGCGCGGCGAGCCGGGCGAAGGCGGGCGGGCGATAGCGGTCCTGCGTCATCTCCTCGAGTCGCGACCAGCTGAGCTGCACCGGCCGTTTCAGCTCCAGCGCCATCGTCACCGCCTGCGCGATAGCATCGGTTTCGAGTTTCCGGCCGTAGCCGCCGCCGATCAGCATCGGATAAAGGGTCACGTCCGCCTCGGCTACATCCGCTGCCCGCGCCGCCGCGCGGCGCGCGAGGGTCGGCGACTGGGCGGGCGCCCACACTTCCACTTTGCCATTCTCGATCCGCACGGTGGCGGTCAGCGTTTCGGGCGCGAGGCTGGCGGCCGGACCGGCGGTGTAATGGGCGGAAAAACCGCTGCCGCCGACGAACGCGGTTTCCACATCGCCACGCGCGGCGATCCGCGTCGCATCGCCGGCCTCCAGCGCCTCGGCGAGGACGGCCTCGGAATCCGCCGTCGACACAAGGCCGCCGCGCGTTTCGAAGACCGGCTTCAGCGCCTCGACCGCGCGGTTCGCCGCCCACCAGTTGGACGCCGCCGCGCCAGCCCAGCGCGGATTTTCGAAAATGGCGATGACGCCCGGCACCTTTTCCGCGGCCGCCCGATCGATCCGGTCGAGGCGGCTGTCCCCGATAGGCCCCGCGCGCACTGAAGCGAAGACCATGCCGGGCAGGCGCACATCGGCGGTGAAGCGCGCCGATCCGTCGAGCTTGGCCGGAACGTCGATGCGCGGCAGCGGCTTGCCGGTCAGCCGATCCTGCGCGCCGCTCCGCATCGGCAGGCTGCCGGGCAGACCGAAATCCGCCGCCGCCTCCGCAATCTCGCCGAGGCTGAGGCGCGCGCCGCCATGCTGCGCGAAGCCGCCCGCAACATTCACCTCTTCCCAGCCGACATTCCAGCGATCGGCCGCCGCCTTCATCAGCAGCACGCGGGCTGCCGCGCCCGCCTCCCGGAGCGGCGCTTCGAAGGCGCGGACGGAGGTGGAGCCGGCGGTGATCACCACGTCCGACCGCTCCGCCGAAGAGCGCGCCGCCCAGAGCGAAAAGGCCTGGAGCACGCCCGCACCCTCGTCCCCCGCCGTCTCTTCGGCGTACAGATGGTTGGCGTAAAGCGGGCTGACCGGCGCGGGCTCGACCGCCACGGTGCGCCAGTCGGCGCCGAGTTCGTCGGCGAGAATCTGGGGCAGGGCCGTATAGACGCCCTGGCCGAGTTCGGCCTGCGGCACCGCGACGATCACCCGTCCGTCGGTGCCGATCTTGAGATAGGCGTTAAAGGCCGTTTCGCCCGGCGCGGCGCGGAGCGGGGACGCGATCTTTTCAGGCCAGAGCTTCCACGCGAGCAGCAGGCCGATGCCCACGCCGCCACCGATCAGCAGCGTGCGCCTGCTGATGCCCGATCCTGTCGCTGCCTCCGCCATGTCCGGAGTGATAGGGTGAAGAGCGGGGCTTCACAACGGCGTTCAGCCCGCCACCCGATTCCATCCTGTTCCCCGGCGAAGGCCGGGGTCCAGCCGGGCCGATCCGTGCCGCTGGGCTCCGGCCTTCGCCGGAGCACCCGCAGGCTCGATATCGAAATATGCTGGCTTTGGAATTAGATCGCGACCTTCCCCCGATAGGCCTCGCGCAGCGTCACCTTGTCGATCTTGCCTGTACCGAGCTTCGGCAGCGGCTCTTCCACGAACCAGATATGCTGCGGGATCTTGAAGCGAGCGAGGCGTTCCTCAAGGAAGGCGACCAGCGCCTCGCGGTCCACCGGCGCTTTCTCGCAATAGATGACGGCGGCGGGCACTTCGCCCAGCCTTTCGTCGGCGACGCCGAAGACCGCGACTTCCGAAACGGCATCGTTCGAATGGATCGCCGCCTCCACCTCCTGGCAGCTGATATTTTCGCCGCCGCGGATGATGATGTCCTTCTTGCGGTCGACGATGAAAAGATAGCCGTCCTCGTCGAGATAGCCGATATCGCCGGTGCGCACGAAGCCGTCTGCGGTGAAGGCCGCCTCGGTCGCTGCCGGATCGCGCCAGTAGCCGCGAATGTTGGCAGCCGATCTGATGCCGATCTCGCCCCTTTCACCCGGCGGCAGGTGCGTATCGCCTGCTCCGAGGATCGCCACTTCGACAAGCGTCTGCGCACGGCCGGTGGAGGCGGGCTTGTCGGCATAATTGCCCCAGAAATTGCTGCACCCCGTCGCATTGGTTTCGGTGAGACCGTAGCCGAGCGCCGGCTGGGCGCCGCCAAAACTTTCCTTCAGCCGTTTCACATGGCTTGCCGGGCGCGCCGCGCCGCCCGCCGCAATGTCGGTCAGAGACGACAGGTCGTATTTCTCCCGGTCGGGATGCTGCATGAGTTCGAGGCTCATCGTCGGCACGCCGACGAAATAGGTGACATGCTCCTCCTCAATAAGGCGCAGCGCCTCGCCCGCATCCCATTTCGCCATGAGCACCATGCTACGCCCGATGACGAAGCTGTTGATCATCACCGGCACTTCGCCGGTGACGTGGAAGAGCGGTACGTTGACGAGTGTCTTGGGCGGATTGACCGGCGGCGTACGGTCCCGCTCCAATATGCCCTTCAGGGTGAGGAGGCCGATCGTATAGGCGTAAGTCGCCGTGGTGACGGCCCGGTGGGTGGATACGGCGCCTTTGGAAAGCCCCGTCGATCCCGAGGTGAAGAGGATGGTCGCGTCGTCCTCCGGCATGACGATCGGCAGCGCGGCATGGCCGTGGCCGCGCTCCAGAACCGGCGCCATGGCTTCGACGATCGGCTTGTCCACCTCCAGGGTCACGACGTCGACATCGAGGCCCGTCGCTGCGATCCGCTTTT
>DATDNN010000149.1:0-4843 GCA_036518255.1 Allosphingosinicella sp.
CGGAAGGCCGCCAATGCCCGAGCCGATCGAACAGCCCGCGCGATAACGCTCCTCTTCCGGCATGTCGGTAAGGCCCGCATCCTCGAGCGCCTGGCCGGCCGCATCGATGCCGTAGACGATGAAGGGATCGACCTGGCGCTGGATCTTGTGATCGACACGCTTGCCCGGATCAAAGCCATATTCGTGGTCCGGCGCCTTCACTTCGCAGGCAATGGTGCAGGCCTGGTCGGACGGATCGAAGCGGGTGATGCGCCCCGCGCCGCTTTTCGACGCGAGAATATTTCTCCAACTCGTCTCCACATCGGCGCCGAGCGGCGTCACGAGACCCAGTCCGGTTACAACTACACGGCGCATCCGTGAAACTCCCTGTTCTTCAAAAAGCAAAACGGCTCCCGGCCTTTGCTGGCTGGGAGCCGCTTCGTCAATCGTTTCGGCATTCCAGGACCGCCCGATAGCCGGGACAGCGGGCGCCGATCGTCAGGCTTAGGCCTTGTTCTGATCGATATAGTCGATGGCGTCCTTGACGGTCGCGATCTTCTCGGCCGCATCGTCCGGGATCTCGACGCCGAATTCTTCCTCGAACGCCATGACCAGCTCGACGATGTCGAGGCTGTCCGCGCCGAGATCGTCGATGAAGCTCGCTTCCTCGGTGACCTTCTCGGCTTCCACGCCCAGATGTTCGACGACGATCTTCTTCACGCGATCTGCGGTCTCGCTCATATTCAAAGCCTTCCCTAGCTAATTGGTTGCGCCTGCCCTAGCCGCTCTCCCCTCCTGCTGGCAAGGGGCGGCGAAAAGCAGGTGTTAATTCTTGACGAACCGGTCGAGATCAACTTCCACGGAGGCATAGAGCCCCGCGATGATGCCGATATAGACGCCCTTGGCCTGCGTATCGACGGCGATACCCTGCTTGGCGATCGCATCGATCAGCGCGTTAACCGCCTCATCCGGCACTTTTTCGAGGACGAAGGCCGTCCGGTAGTGAAGCGGCAGCGAAGCGAAGGCTTTCTCGACCGCCGCCGCGTCCATGCCATTTTCATTGAGGAGGCTTCGCGCGCCCGAAACGCTCATGCGTGCAACGCTGTAGCCGATCGCGGCCTGCAGCGCCTCGTCGGACCAGCCATATTGCTTCTGGCAGGTCGCGGCGATCTCCGCGAGGGCATTGACGTCGTTTTCCACCCCCGGAAGCTCGGTCTTCTCCACCTTGCCGCCATTAGCCTGAGCCCGCGCCTCGGCAATCGTCGCATCGCCGAATCTCTTGCCGAGCATCGGCGGCACGGCCCGTTCGATGCAGCCGATCGTGCCGAACTCGGCGGCCTGAGCGCCAGCGGGCAGCATCAGGGCGGCGATCGCAGCCCCAGCGAGTTTGATCCCCTTCATAATTCCCCCCTGTTCCCGAACCCGTCGGGCTTACAGCATCGCCATACCGCCATTCACGTGCAAGGTCTGCCCCGTCACATAGGCCGCTTCCTTGCTGGCGAGATAAACCGTCGCGGCGGCGATATCCTCACCCGTGCCGAGCGCGCCGACCGGGATGCGGCCTAGCAACGCCTCCTTCTGCGCCTCCGGCAGCGCATCCGTCATCGGCGAGGTGATGAAGCCTGGTGCGATGCAGTTCACCGTGATGCCCCGGCTCGCCACTTCCTGCGCCAGCGCCTTCGACATGCCGATGAGCCCTGCCTTCGAAGCGGCATAATTGGCCTGCCCCGGATTGCCGGTGACGCCGACGACGGAGGTGACGGAAATGATGCGGCCGAACTTCGCGCGCATCATCGGCTTCAGCGCCGCGCGGGCGAGGCGGAAGGCGGCTTCGAGGTTGACGCGGATCACCGTGTCCCATTCCTCATCCTTCATGCGCATGGCGAGATTGTCGCGGGTGACGCCTGCATTGTTCACCAGTATATCGATCTTGCCCAGCGCCTCGACGGCCTGCGGGACGAGCGCGTCGACGGCTTCGGGATCGGAAAGGTTGCAGGGCAGGATCACGCTGTCCCCGCCAATCTCCGCCTGCACCGCCTTCAGCGCATCCTCGCGCGTACCGGAAAGGGCGACCTTCGCCCCCCGCGCCGCGAGCGCCTTGGCAATGGCGGAACCAAGGCCGCCCGAAGCGCCGGTCACCAGCGCCGTCATTCCCGAAAGATCGAACATTCCTTCACTCCCTGTATTCCAAAGCGTCATTCCGGCGAAGGCCGGAATCTCTTGGCGAAAAAGGCGCCTCTTTCGTCATAAGACCCCGGCTTTCGCCGGGGTGACGTATTTTCCAAACCCGTCATGCTGAACTTGTTTCAGCATCCATGCCGATGAAGGCAGGACAGATGACAAAATGGACCCTGAAACAAGTTCAGGGTGACGTGGATCAGATTTCCTTCACCAGCGCTTCGATGTCGTCCATCGATACCACGCTCGTCACGTTGACGTCCGGTGCGATGCGCTTGACCATCGGGCCGAGCACCTTGCCGCCGAATTCGACGAAATGGGTGACGCCGGCTTCCGCCATCGCCGCAACGCTTTCGCGCCAGCGCACCATACCGGTCACCTGCTCGACCAGAAGAGCGCGGATTTCCGCGGCGTCCGCCACCGGCGCGGCCGTGACATTGGCATAGACCGGCACCACCGGCGGTTTCATCGCCACCTGGGCCAAGGCTTCCGCCATCGCATCGGCCGCGGGCTGCATCAGCGGGCAGTGGAAAGGCGCGGAAACCGGCAGCAGGATGGCGCGCTTGGCGCCCTTCTCCTTGGCGATCGGCAAGGCGCGCTCCACGGCGCCCCTGTGGCCGGAAATGACGACCTGGCTCGGATCGTTGTCGTTGGCGACGGTGCAGACTTCGCCCTCGGCCGCAGCACCGGCGATTTCCTGGGCAAGTTCGCGGCTGGCGCCGAGGATCGCGGCCATCGCGCCCTCGCCCACCGGTACGGCGGCCTGCATCGCCTGCCCGCGCAGCTTCAGGAGCTTGGCGGTGGTGGCGAGGTCGAACGCGTCGGCCGCGCAAAGGGCGCTATATTCGCCAAGGCTGTGGCCGGCCACGAAATCGGCCTTGTCCGCAAGCGCAATGCCCGCTTCCTTCTCCAGCACGCGAAGCGTTGCGATGGCATTCGCCATGATCGCGGGCTGCGCATTCTCGGTAAGGGTCAGATCCTCCTGCGGCCCTTCGAACATCAGGCGCGCCAGATTCTGGCCCAACGCCTCGTCCACTTCCTCGAACACCGCCCGCGCCGTCGCGCTCGCCTGTGCCAGGGCCCGACCCATGCCAACCGATTGGCTGCCTTGGCCTGGGAAAATATATGCGCGCATTCTTCCAACCTCCCTGATCCGCTGACCTTCGACAAGCTCAGAGCAAACGGATATTGGGGGAGCGCCTAGCCAGCCCTTCGGCCGCACGCAAGCCGGGCTTGCCTTTTCGCGCCCCTTCCGCCATAGGCGCGTGCATCCGGGGCGGAGGCACTTAGCTTCCAGCCCCGGTTTTGATTGCATGAGACGACAGCCGGAGGGGCGTCCGCATGGGGCGGCGTCAGCGATCGGCCAACATGAAGGACGCATACATGCCGCTTTACGAGCATGTGTTTCTCGCGCGTCAGGATCTGGCGCAGGCCCAGGTCGATGCGCTGGCGGAAACCGCCACCAATATCATTCAGGACAATGGCGGCAAGGTCGTGAAGACCGAGACCTGGGGTCTCCGCAGCCTCGCCTATCGTATCCAGAAGAACCGCAAGGCGCATTATGTCGCCCTCGATTTCGAGGCGCCGGCCAATGTGATCGCGGAGCTGGAGCGCCAGACCCAGATCAACGAAGACGTCATCCGCTACATGACCATCCGCGTCGACGCCCACGAACAGGGCCCGTCCGCAATGATGCGCCGTAACGAGCGCGACCGTAGCCGCCGTGGCGACGGTGAACGTGGTGACCGCGGCGAACGCCGTGGCCGTGACGAATTCGAAGACGCGTAAGAAAGGAACAGCAAATATGGCACGTGCCTTTTTCCGCCGCCGCAAGAGCTGCCCTTTCTCCGGCAAGGACGCTCCCCGCATCGATTACAAGGACGTTCGTCTGCTCCAGGGCTTCGTGTCCGAGCGCGGCAAGATCGTCCCCAGCCGCATCACCGCGGTCTCCGCGAAGAAGCAGCGTGAGCTGGCCCAGGCGATCAAGCGCGCCCGCCACCTCGGCCTTCTTCCCTATGTCGTGAAATAAGGAGCGACAGACATGGAAATCATTCTCCTCGAGCGCATCGAGAAGCTTGGCGGCATCGGCGATGTCGTGAACGTCAAGAACGGCTATGCCCGCAACTTCCTCTTGCCGAACGGCAAGGCCCTTCGCGCCAATGAAGCCAACCGCAAGGTCTTTGAAGCCAATCGCGAGAAGATCGAAGCGCAGAATGCCGAGCGCCGTAGCGCGGCCCAGAAGGAAGCCAAGACGATCGAGGGCGCGACCGTGCAGCTGATCCGTCAGGCGTCCAACACCGGCCAGCTTTACGGATCGGTATCGGCCCGCGACCTCGCCGAGGCGCTGGAAGCCGACGGCCACAAGGTCCAGAAGAACCAGATCGTCCTCAACCGCCCGATCAAGACGATCGGCGTTTCGGACGTGAAGGTCGCGCTCCACCCGGAAGTCGCCGTCACCATCAAGGTGAACGTCGCCCGTTCACCGGAAGAAGCCGAACTGCAGGCCCAGGGCGTCGACGTCATGGCCCAGATGTTCGAAAAGGACACGGCGAGCTTCACCGAAGAATATGACGCGAATGCCGAACCCGGCACGATCGTCACCGAAGAAGAAGCTCCGGCCGCGGAAGGCGAAAACGCCGAAGCCTGATCTTTCGATCTTCAAAGAAAAAAGGGCCGCTTACCTCCC
>DATDNN010000150.1:0-2239 GCA_036518255.1 Allosphingosinicella sp.
GGACGCGCTGCTCGCCCGGGAAATCGCTCTCGCCATCTGCACGAACAAGCCGGAGGCGCTCACCCTTCAGCTAGTCGAGGCGCTCGGCTGGCAAGGAAGGTTCCGGAGCATAATCGGCGGCGACACCCTCCCCGTCCGCAAGCCCGATCCTGCGCCACTTCACGAAGCCATCGCCCGTGCGGGGGGCGGATCGGCGGTCTTCGTCGGGGATTCGATCACGGACGCCGATACCGCCCGCGCTGCGGCCATCCCGCTGATCGCGGTCAGCTTCGGCTTTTCGGACCGGCCGGTGAACGCGCTCGGCGCCGATGCCGTCATCGATCATTATGACGCGCTCATCCCGGCGCTTGCCGCGTTGGCGCCCGCTTGATTACGGGCCTTCGTGCAGCGTGTCCGTGCCCGGCGGCGGGATTTCGTCAAGCTCGCGCCTTTTCTCCTCGCCCTTCTTGCGGCTTTCCTCAACATGGGCGGGCACGTTCTCATCCTTCTTTTCGCGGTCCATCGAACACTCCTTCGCCCACCAACGCGCCGGGGCTGGAACCGGTCCGAAGGAGGCGCGGTTGAAGGCGCCATGACACTCAGCGCACAGCAAGCATCGGAGCGTGCGAAAAGCGGTCCGGCCGTGATCGGCTGGAAGCTGGACGAGAAGCAGCGGCGCGAGCTGCTCCAGCAATTTCCGCCCCGGTTCGGCCGCGTCGTCGCCGATCACGTGACTCTCGCTGCCAAGGTCGCGCGCGATGCCCAGCTTCCTTGCGAAACCGAGGGCGAGATCGTCGGCCGTGCCGACGATGGAGAAGGCGTGGAGGCTTTGGTCGTCCGCATCGGCGGCACGACGGACCGGCCGGACGGAAGCACTTATCACATCACCTGGTCATTAGAGCCGGGCCGTCAGGCGAAGGAGAGCAACGAGGTGATCGCCCGTTTCGGCTGGACGTCGCTCGACCTTCCCATGCCGGTCCTTCTCCGTCCGGAGCGCTTTTGATGCGTCAGCTCTATCTCGATTGCGACGGAGTCCTCGCCGATTTCGATGCAGCCGCCAAAGCCGTCCTCGGCATGGGTCCGCGCGAATTCGAGCGGCGCTATAATATCGGGAGGATGTGGGCGAAGCTCGCCGCCGTGCCCGATTTCTACGGCACCCTGCCCCTGATGCCGGGTGCCATGGAACTGTTCGACGCCGTCCGCCACCTCGATCCTATCATCCTCACCGGCCTGCCGCGCGGCACTTGGGCGGCGCCGCAGAAGGTGCGCTGGGCGGCCGAGCATTTTCCCGGCACTCGCATCATCACCTGCATGGCCGTCGACAAGCGCAACCACGCGCAGGAAGGCGACGTGCTGGTCGACGATACGCTGAAGCACCGCCACCTTTGGGAAGAGGCGGGCGGCATCTTCGTGCATCATCGGATCGTGGGGGAAACGCTGGGCGAACTCGCGGCGTTGTTTCCGTTGAGCGTAAACGCGCGTGAATAGTGCTCCTGCGGAAGCAGGAGCCCAGTCGTTCGATCGGAGCCGCTGGGCTCCTGCTTTCGCAGGAGCACAAGGCTGTTATCGCATCGACAGCAATTTCAGCGGATTTTCGATCAGCTTCTTCAGATCCTGCATGAAGCTCGCCGCGTCCCAGCCGTCCACCACGCGGTGGTCGCAGGAGATGGAGAGGTTCATCCGCTTGCGGATTTCCAACTCGCCGTCGATCACGACCGGCTTTTCCTCCACCTTGTTGACCGCGATGATCGCGACTTCCGGGCGGTTGATGACGGGCGTCGAGACGACCCCGCCCATCGGCCCGAGGCTCGAAATGGTGATGGTGGAGCCGGACAGTTCCTCGCGCGTCGCCTTGCCAGCGCGGGCGGCGTCGGCGAGGCGCTTGATCTCGGCGGCGAGGCCCCAGAGATCGCGGGCTTCGGCGTTACGGATCACGGCGACGGAGAGGCCATTATCCGTCTGCGTCGCCATACCCATATGGACGGCGCCCGAGCGGGTGATGACATTGGCTTCATCATCATAGCGGGCATTGATCTGAGGATAGTCCGCCAGCGTCCGGCTCATCGCGGTGATGAGGAAGGGAAGCATGGTGAGCTTGGGATTGCTGCCCCGATCCGCGTTCATCATCGCGCGCGTCTGTTCGAGCGCGGTGACGTCATATTCCTCGACATAAGTGAAATGCGGGATGCGGCGCTTGGCCTCCTGCATATTCTCCGCGATCTTGCGGCGGAGGCCGACGACCTTGATCTGTTCGTCCTGA
>DATDNN010000151.1:0-7049 GCA_036518255.1 Allosphingosinicella sp.
CCCAATGGCCGGGTGATCTATGTCCACAGCGACCTCAATTACCGCGATCATGTGAAGAACACCCTGGCCGCTGTACGCCAGTGGAAGGCGGGCCGGGCGCGCTAGCGGCTGGCGCCGTCGAACGGCACGATCTCCAGCGTATCGAGATCGACGTCCGCGCAGCGCAGGTTGATCGCTATGGTTGGCCCGTTCGGTCCCTCGCCCTCCCCGAAGGGCGCGCATCCGCAGGTTCCGCAGAAATGATGCCGGATGACGTGGCGGTTGAAGGTGTAGGTCCGGAGCGCCTCGCGCGGGGTTTCGAGCTGGAACTTATCGGGCGTCGTAAAGGCGAGCAGATAGCCTTTCCGGCGGCAATGCGAGCAGTTGCAGTCGATCGCCTGCGTAGGTGTTTCATCCAGCCTGTAGGCGATCGCGCCGCAATGGCAGCTTCCCCGGATCGTCATTCCCGTTTCTCCCGTCATCAGGCCGGCTGGGTCGCCGCGCCGCCTGCGACTGGAGCTTTGACGTCGCGGTCATAAGTGCCGATCAGCAGCCCCGCCGCCAGCACATGCCCCTCGATCGCCTCCAGAAACGCGCTTCGTCCCGGCGATTCCCCCGGATCGGGCGCGCCGGACAGGGCGAAAAGCTGGAAGGCATAATGATGGAGGCCATGGCCGTAGGGCGGATCGGGCGGCAGCCACCCTTCGCGCCGGTAGGAATTGATACCAACGTCCCCTTCCGTCGCGCTGCCCGCGCCGTCGGGGACGATTGCCCCCTCGGCAAGACCGTGCCGGTCCGGCGGCATGTCCCAAAGGATCGCATGGACGAAGGGCTGGGGGGAGGGCGCGTCGAAATCCTCGACGATGAGCGCCAGGCTCTCCGTCCCTTCCGGCACCGGGCCCCAGACGAGCGGCGGCGACACGCCCGCTCCGTCGGCGGTGAAGCGGGGTGGAATGGGTGCGCCATTGGCAAAGGCGGAGCTCGACAATTCGATATAGCCGAAATCCCCCAGCGTGCGGTGGGAGATGACGAGTTTGTCGGCGCCCGCGCGGACGCTCCGCAGCATCGCACCAAGCCAGCCGGGAACATGTTCGAGCATCGGATTTCTCCTCTTGGGCCGTCCCATCATGAACCGCGTCGCGGCGGAAAAGCTCCGCGGCGCTAGTATCACATCGCCGCCTTCGACTAACAAGCGGCCATGGGTATGCATCACGATCACCAGCATCATGGCTCTCATGGCCACCGTCACGGCGGCCACGGGCACAGCCATGCACCGGCCGATTTCGGCCGCGCCTTCGCCATCGGCATTGCGCTCAACATCGTCTTCGTGGCGGTGGAGGCGGCATTCGGCTTCCTGTCGGGATCGGTGGCGCTGCTCGCCGATGCCGGCCACAATCTCTCGGACGTACTCGGCCTCGCCGTCGCGTGGATCGGCGCGACCCTTGCGAAGGCCGCGCCGAGCCGCCGCTTCACCTATGGCCTGCGCGGCTCCACGATCCTCGCCGCGCTTGCCAACGCGCTGCTCCTGATGGTGGCGCTTGGCGCCATCCTCCTCGAAGCCGTGCAGCGGCTCGGCGATCCCCAGCCGGTGGGCGGGCGGACGATGATGATCGTCGCCGCGATCGGCGTCGTCATCAATCTCGGCACCGCCCTCCTTTTCGCCCGGGGGCGGAAGGGGGATATCAACATCAGGGGCGCCTATCTGCATATGGCGGCCGATGCGGGCGTCTCGGCGGGTGTCGTGTTGGCCGGTCTCGCCATCCTGCTCACCGGCGCGCGCTGGATCGATCCCGTGGTCAGCCTTGTCGTCGCGGGCTTCATCTTCTGGAGCAGCTGGGGCCTCCTCAAGGAAGCGGTCGCCATGTCGCTCGGCGCCGTTCCGTCGGATATCGATCCGGAAGCGGTGGAGGAGACGCTTGGCAAGCTCGCTGGTGTCGCGGCCGTCCATGATCTTCACATCTGGCCGATGAGCACCACCGAAACGGTGATGACCGCGCACCTCGTCATGCCGGGCGGCCATCCGGGCGATGCCTTCCTCCACGACGTCCAGCATCTGATGGAGGAGAGGTTCGGCATCCGCCACGTCACCGTCCAGATCGAACTCAGTGACGATAATCGCTGCCACATGCGTCCGGCCGAAACGGTCTAGCGGCCGATGCTTGACGCGGCGGGCCGGGCTCCGCAGGAGAAAGACATGGCGGACGATCCGGGACAGGTGAAGCTGGAGGCGAGCTGGAAGGCGGCGCTCGCGCAGGAATTCGAACAGCCATACATGCAGGCGCTGAAGCGCTTCATCCTCGATGAAAAGGCCAGGGGCAAGCGCATCTTCCCGAAAGGCGCCGACTGGTTTCGCGCGCTCGATCTGACGCCGCTCGACAAGGTGAAGGTCGTGATCCTGGGCCAGGATCCCTATCATGGCGCCGGACAGGCGCACGGCCTCTGCTTTTCCGTCCAGCCCGGCGTCCGCGTACCGCCGAGCCTCGTCAACATCTACAAGGAATTGCAGAGCGACCTCGGCATCGCGCCGCCGCGCCACGGCTTTCTCGAACATTGGGCGCGGCAGGGGGTGCTGCTTTTGAACAGCGTGCTCACCGTCGAAATGGGCATGGCGGCCTCGCATCAGGGCAAGGGCTGGGAGCGCTTTACCGACGCGGTGATCCGCGCGGTCAATGCGAAGGCGGAGCCCGTCGTCTTCCTGCTCTGGGGCAATTATGCCCAGAAGAAGGCCGCGTTCGTCGACAGCGTGGACAAAGGCGGCCGGCACCTCGTCCTGAAGGCGCCGCACCCCTCGCCGCTTTCCGCCCATAACGGTTTCCTCGGCTGCCGCCATTTCTCCAAGGCCAACGCCTTTCTCGAAGCCAATGGCATGACGCCGATCGATTGGTCGCTGCCGGAACCTTGATCGGCCCCTCGTGCGTTCCCGCCTCAGAACCGATGCGAGGAGCCCGCAATGCCAGACAAGAGCCTTTCCGAAATAGCCGAGAAACTGCGCGACATCGATTTCGCCATCCTGTCCACCCGGGCCGAGAACGGCGCGATCGCCGGTCGGCCGATGAGCAACAATCGCGAAGTCGATTATGACGGCGATTCCTATTATTTCACCTGCGAGGATACGCGGACGGTGGAGGATATCGCCCGCGACAGCCGCGTTGGCCTCGGTTTTCACGGCAAGTCGGGGATCGTCGGGCAGAAGCCCTTCTTCGTGGCGGTGGAAGGCCGCGCCGATCTTATCCGCGACAAGGAACAGTTTGCCGAACGCTGGTCGAAGGATCTCGAAGCGTGGTTCGCGGAAGGCATGGACACGCCCGGCCTCGTCATGATCCGGGTTCGCGCCGAGCGGCTCCACTATTGGGACGGCATGGACGAGGGCGAGCTGACCTTGTGAGAAAGCGGTAGCGTGCGGGCCGTATCGCGCCTCCCCGTTCCCCGCTAAGGCGGGCGCGCGAACGAGGAGGCGCGAGCATGAGCGGTGAAGACTATATCTATGACGAGGCGACCGGCGAATGGATCAGCGCCGCCGAAGCCGCCGGAAAGGAGAAGGCATCGGGCGGCGCGAGCATTGAGGTGCGCGACGCGGTCGGCAATCTCCTCGCGGACGGGGATCAGGTGACGCTGATCAAGGATTTGACGGTGAAGGGCGCGGGCCAGACGCTGAAGCGCGGCACGCTCATCAAATCGATCCGCCTCACCGGAGACCCCCAGGAAATCGACTGCAAATATGACGGCATCAAGGGCCTGGTGCTGCGCGCGGAGTTCGTGCGCAAGCGCTGATCGCGGGTTTCGCGGCGGCGCTTTCCATGGCCGGGAGACATGCGGGTCAGAGCGGTTCGGCGCAGCCGCGGCGGCGCTCGCCATTGACGATGAGGTCGGCGGCAAGCGGATAGACCTTGTCCGACATGCCGTCCGAACAGCCGGGCTCCGCCCGCAGCCGGAGTTCGAACAGCCGCCCGCCCAGCGCCCCCGACCAGGTGCCGCCGCCCTTCTCGCCCGCCGCGTAGCGGGTCCAGACGCGCGTGCCCGCCTGATCCTCGGGATGGGAATAGGTGACGCAGCGGCCTTCGATCCGCGCCGCCCAGAAAGGCTCGGTTCCCCTGGCCTCCATGGGCGCGACGGATAGGCGCGTTTCGCCCTGCATCCTGCAAGGGCTGATCGCCGCCGGAGAAGCGGGGGCCGGGCGATCCGGCGCGTCGCCCTTGGCCCCGGTTTCCCGGCGCGGCACCGCGGCCTCGCCGGGCACGGGCTGAACGGCAGGGGCCGCCTCGTTCGTTTGCCGGGTGCGCGAAGAGCTGTCGCTCGCGCCACCGCACGCCCCGAGCAGCAGTGATGCGGAGAGAATGAGCAGGCGCATAAGGCCCTCCTTTCCCGACATCCGCATCATTTGCCGCGCCCCGTCACGTTGAACGCGACGGCGGCGCGGATCAGGGTTTTGAAGGCTTCTTCGTCGATCGCGGCGCCCTCGCGGATGTCGATGGCGCGGCGGGTGTTGCCTTCGAGGCTCGCGTTGAAGAGGCCGGCGGGATCGGGGAGCGATGCGCCGCGCGCGAAGGTGAGCTTCACATAGGCCTTGTAGGTTTCGCCCGTGCACAGGATGCCGGCATGTTCCCACACCGGCACGCCGGAGGGATTGGAGGGCTTCCGCCACTTCACGGTTTCGACGACATCGGGATCGGCCGCGCGGATAAGGGCGCGGAGGCGGGAAAGCGCCTGCCCGCGCCAGTCGCCCAAAGCGGCGATCTTCGCGTCGATCAGGGCGGAAGGGGTCTCGTTTTCGCTCATGAGCAGCCCTCGATATAATAGAGCACCGGAATTGTCCCGACGTGGATGACGCTGACCTTGCCGTCCGCGCCGGTTTCGAAGCGCACCGCCGGCTTGCCGCTCTCCGCGTCCGGCGCGGTCAGATATTTGGCGGGTGCCCGGACATATTCGTGCGGATCTTCGCGCAAGCCGGGATAAGCGGCCCGGACCTTCGCCTCGGTCGCGCCAAGGCCGAGGCCGTTGGCGAGCTTCACATCGGACCGCTCGTCCCCACCCCCCTCCACGCTGATGCGGCGTACGACGCCATCCTGGACGATGGCATAGACGCCAGGATAATCGGGGGAACTGACGGTGCGGCAGTCCACCTCTTCTATGGCGGCCTCGTCCATGCTCCATCCGCTGTTTTCCGGGACCGGCGCACCGATGCGGAGGGCGCCGAGACCTTCCAGCGTCAGCACATTCGCCCGGGCCGAGGGTGCAGCGGCGGGCCGGGGCGCCGCAGGCCGAGGTTTGGGCGCGGTGGCATTCGACGCAGCGGGGGCGGTTCGCGCATTACCAGCCGGTTCGGCCGAGCAGGCGGCGAGGGCAAGCGCAGTGGCTGCGAGGCCGGACGTCAAAATCTTCACATCTTTTCTCCCGGAAGCTGGCGCGCGGCGGCGACCCAGGCGGCGAATTGCGCTTCGTCGAGCGCGTCATCCTCATGGATATGGAGGTAACGCGTGTCTGCGCTTTTCGACGCGACGGGCGGGACGGGATCGAGCAGGGCGCCCCGGAAGAAGGCGATTTTGATGTAGCGGGTGAAGACGTGGAAACTGAGGAACCAGCCTTCCCCGTCCGGCGCGCCGTAGAGGGGCGAGTTCCACTTCACCGCCTTGCGGACGCCCGGCACGGCAACCGTGACGATGGCGTCAATGCGGGCGCCGACGGCCCGCGTCCAGCCCGGCATTGCGGTGATATACGCCTGTACCGGTTCGTCGCCATAACCTTTCGCGATCTGCGGATTGCCGCCGGACAGGCGGGCGGGAGGCGCCTCACCCGTCTCCGCCGCACGTTTCTTCTTCGGTCGGTCAGCCATCGCTTTCGCTCCGGTTCCAGCGCGAAAGGGATGAAGCGAAATTGAGGGTTCGGCAAATCATTTCACCTGTGACCTTTCGGCCTTGCGGCGCATCAAGCGGCGGGTCGCCATGTCCTGCCGGTAGAGGCGCAGGGCCGCGTCGTTGCTCGTGGAATGGAGCGTGGCGACATGTTTGCTGCCGCGCATAACGGGCTTCAATGTGCCGTAGAAAGCGCGGTGGAAATCGGGTGAGGGTGTGACCTTCCGGGAACCGGACAATCGACGTTCAGACCAGCGGGGCATCACGGCGTCCCAGGCGGCGGCGACCGAGCGGGTTTCGGCCAGGCTCCCAAGAAAATCCGCCTGCCGTCCCGGCGTCCAGCCATCGGCGCGATAGCGGAGCGGCACGGGCGCGAAGGCGGGCACGCGGATATGGATGGCGGGCGATGGGCGGCGGGGCGCGGGTGAAGGGCGAGGCGGCTTCATCGGACAGTATGGATCATGAAAGGGCCGCTGTAGGAAAGCGGAAACTGATAGTCGATAGAGCACCGCGCTGGTGACGAGAAGGTTATGGTGCCTCGCCCAGCCTCTCGGCGACGCCGCGCACCTGCACGCGAAGGTCGGGCACCGCCACGATCTCCCACCAGCGGCTCTTCGTCATCGGCCCGATGACGAAGAGGGTGGGCGACGCCTGTCCCCGCGCGTCGAAGGCGCGGCATTCCGCGTCGACATCGATACCGATCCGGGCCGTATCGGGCCGGATACGGCCTTCCTCGTAAAGCGCGCGGATCAGCGGATTGTCGGCCCGCGCAATGTCGCTCTGCGGACCGGTGCAGTTGACGATGCGGCGGACGGGGATGCTCCGCACTTCGTCGCTGCCGCGCGCGCGATACCGTACCATGGTGCGTTGCCCCTGCGCCTCCACCGCCTCGATCCGGCCCGCGACGATGCTGAGCCTGCCCGCGGCGATCATCGCATCGAGGCGCGCCGCGATGGACGGGGCGATGCGGTGGCGGTGGACGTCCCACCAGGGGCGGAGGTGGCGCAGGAACCGGCTGCGCTCGGCCTCGCTCGCCGTCTCCCACAGTTTCTGGGTGTGGGGCCGGAGCGAATCGACGGCACCGCGCCAACCCGTTTCCCGCGCGGCGGCGCGGATCGCCCGCAGCAAGGCGGTGCAACGGGGAACGAGGCCCTCGGGCGCCGAGGGCGGCGGGGCGGATTCGGCATGGGCGCGGGGCAGCAGGCCGCGCCGCGACAAGGC
>DATDNN010000152.1:0-3907 GCA_036518255.1 Allosphingosinicella sp.
GAAACCGACCAGATAATCGAGCGCGCGGCGGGCGGCGGAGATCGCTTCTTCCGCCATCTGCACGCCGTCGGTACGCATATAGGTGATCGCGCCATCCTCATAGAGCGTCTGCGCGATGCGCATCGTGTGGCTCGCGGCGAAGCCCAGCTTGCGCGCCGCTTCCTGCTGCAAGGTAGAGGTGGTGAAGGGCGGCGGCGGGTTGCGGGTGAGCGGCTTGGTCTCCACGCTGGCCACGGTGAAGCGGCCGTCCTCGACCGCCTTCTTCGCCGCCTGCGCGGTGCCCTCGTCGCCGATCGACAGGCGCTCGACCTTGTCGCCCTTGAACCGGACGAGACGGGCGAGAAACTCGGTGCCGTCAGCCTCCATCGTCGCGGAGACGCTCCAATATTCCTGTGGGCGGAACGCCTCGATCTCGCGTTCGCGATCGACGATCAGGCGCAGGGCGACGGACTGAACGCGGCCCGCCGACTTGGCGCCGGGCAGCTTGCGCCACAGCACGGGCGACAGCGTGAAACCGACCAGATAATCGAGCGCGCGGCGGGCGCGATAGGCGTCGATCAGATCCTCGTCGAGCGCGCGGGGGCGCTGCATCGCCTCCGTCACCGCCGACTTGGTGATAGCATTGAAGGTCACCCGCTCGACCTGCTTGGGCAGTGCGCGGCGCTTCTCCAGCACCTCCTGCACATGCCAGCTGATCGCCTCGCCCTCCCTATCGGGGTCGGTGGCGAGGATCAGCGCGTCGGCCTTCTTCGCCTCGTCGGTAATGGCTTTCAGCTGCTTTGCCTTGTCGGCATAGGCTTCCCATTCCATCGCGAAGCCGTTGTCGGGATCGACCGACCCGTCCTTCGGCGGCAGATCGCGGACGTGGCCATAAGAGGCGAGGACGCGATATTCCTTGCCCAGATATTTCTCGATGGTCTTGGCCTTGGCCGGGGATTCGACGACAACAAGTTTCATGACGGCTTTCTTCTCACACGTACGCGCGAGGGTGGTGATGCCCCCTGCCTTTCGTCAAGAGCCCCGGCAATGATCCGGACGGCGCGCCTCATCCTCCGCCGCGCGACGATGGACGATCTTGCCGCCATGCATCGCGTGCTGAGCGATGCGCGGGCCATGCTCTACTGGTCCACCCCGCCGCATGAAAGGCTGAGCCAGACCGAAAGCTGGCTCACCTCCATGGTCGAGGCGGAGCCCGCGGTTTCCGAGGATTTCGTTATCGACAGGGAGGGAGAGGTTATCGGCAAGATCGGCGCCTATCGTCTCCCCGATTTCGGCTATATCCTGCATCCCGATCATTGGGGCATAGGCCTTGCGAGCGAAGCGATGGCGGCCTTCCTCGTGCATGCAGCCGCCGAGCGGCCGGACATCGATCACCTCGCCGCCGACGTGGACCCGCGCAACACCGGCTCGATCCGGCTGCTTCTGAAGCACGGCTTCCGGGAAACGGGGCGGGCCGAACGCACCTGGCACACGCATCTCGGCTGGTGCGACAGCGTCTATTTCCGGAGAGATTTCGAGGACGCGCCGGCCGCGATCAGGCGAGACTGACCCGGCCGCCGGCATGGCGCTCCAGACGCCCGGCCAGTTCAAGCTCCAGCAGCACCGTCTGCACGATGGCAGGCGCGAGTTCCGCTTGCCGAATGATCTCGTCCACCGCAACGGCCGTCGGGCTCAGCAGATCGAGTATGGCGCGGCGCTCCGCTTCGCTCGCATCCGGCGCGGCGGACGGCGCCGCATAGTCCATCCGCCCTTGCAGCACCGGCGGACGCAAGTGGAAGGGGCGGATCGTCTCCAGCACGTCCTCCGCGCTCTGCACGAGGATCGCGCCCTCGCGGATAAGGCCGTTGCAACCCTGCGCGCGCGGATCGAGTGGGGATCCGGGCACCGCCATCACATCCCGCCCGAACTCGGCGGCATAGCGCGCGGTTATCAGGGAACCGGATTTCGGCGCGGCCTCGACCACCACCGTGCCGTGGGCGAGGCCCGCGATGATCCGGTTGCGATAGGGGAAATGGCGCGCCCTCGGCTCCACGCCCGGCGGCTGTTCGGCGACGAGCAGGCCGCGCTCGGCAATATCCTTCTGCCGCGCCTCATTCTCGGGCGGATAGAAGATGTTGATGCCGCCCGCGATGACGGCGATCGTGCCGCCCTCCATCGCCCCGTCATGCACCGCGGTGTCGATGCCGCGCGCAAGGCCGGAGACGACCGCCGCGCCCGCCTCGGCCACTTTCTGCGCCAGCTGCCGAGCAAAGCGGCAGGCGGCGGCCGAGGCGTTGCGGGCGCCGACCATCGCGATGGCGGGCTTTTCGAGAAGCGAAAGCTGCCCCTTGACGATCAATGCCGGAGGCGCCGTCTCCAGTTCGGCGAGAAGGGCCGGATACAGTCCCTGCCCCAGGAACAGGTAACGCGCGCCGAGCGCCTGGACGGCGTGCATTTCCCGCTCGACGGCGGCGCGCGGCGCGATACGGGGCGCGCGGCCGCCGCCCCGCGCCGCCAGATCGGGTATGGCATCGAGGGCCGCCTGCGCCGTGCCGAAGCGTGCGAGCAGCTGGAAATAGGTGACGGGCCCGACATTGTCGGAACGGATGAGACGCAGCCGGGCGACCTGATCTTCGGAAAAGGCCTCAGCCATTCTTCCGTCCGACCTTCGGCTCCTGCCCGGCAACCAGCCGCGCGATATTCTCCCGATGCTTCCAAAGGACGAGGAGCGCGAAGCCGAGGAAGAGCGGCACATATTCGAACGCGCCGAAAAGGAATGCCGCGACAGGGGCGGATATGGCCGCGCTCATCCCGCCGACCGAGGAGAAACGGGTGAGCAGCAGCGCGCCGATCCACACGATCGCGAAGACGAGAGCCGCGAGGGGGAGCAAGCCGATAAGGATTCCAAGCAGGGTCGCCACGCCCTTTCCGCCCCGGAAACGAAGCCAGACCGGATAGAGATGGCCGAGGAGCGCGCCGATGGCCGCGATGCCGCCCATGCCCGGCCAGATCGCCTCGACGATCAGGATTGCCGCCGTCGCCTTCAGCGCATCGAGGATCAGTGTCGCGGCGGCCAGCCCCTTGCGCCCTGTCCGCAGCACGTTGGTCGCACCGATATTGCCGGAACCGATGGCGCGCAGATCGCCCGCGCCGGTAATCCGAGTCAGGATGATTCCGAACGGAATGGACCCGAAAAGATAGCCGATCAGGAAGATGAGAACCGGCAGAGCGGCGAGTTCGGGGGTCAGCATGATGCCGAGGTTTAACGGCTCGCTCCGCCCGCGCAACAATTAGTGCGTTCCCCGCGAAGGGCTGGACCCCGGCCTGCGCCGGGGTACAAGGACCGTCCATGCCCAAGCCCATCCTCATCTTCGATTCCGGCGTCGGCGGCCTTTCGGTGCTGAAGCCGATCCGCAACCTGCTGCCGACAGCGCCGATCGTCTATGCGGCGGACAATGCCGGCTACCCCTATGGGACGAAGAGCGAGGCGGAGATCGCGGCGCGCGTGCCCGCGCTGCTCGGCCGCCTTTCGGAGCGCTACGATCCCGAGCTGATCGTCATCGCCTGCAACACGGCCTCGACGATTGCGCTGGATGCCGTGCGGGCAGCCTTGGATCTTCCGATTGTCGGCACCGTGCCCGCGATCAAACCAGCGGCGGCACTGACGAAGACCAAGGTCATCGGCGTGCTCGGAACCAATGCCACCGTCCGTCAGCCTTATGTCGACCGGCTTGCGGCTGAATTTGCGTCCGATTGCATCGTGTTGCGCCATGGATCGGCGGAGCTGGTCGACGCGGCGGAGGCGAAGCTGCGCGGCGAAGCGCCCGATCCGGCAATCTTCACTCGCGCCCTCGATGGCCTTTTCTCCCAACCGGAAGGCAGTGGGATCGACACCGTGGTTCTATCCTGTACGCATTTTCCGTTGGTC
>DATDNN010000153.1:0-8940 GCA_036518255.1 Allosphingosinicella sp.
GTGGGGCGTCGCGATAGCCGGCCACGTCATAAGCGGCGGCTTCGGATTCGAGGAGCGCGGCCATGGCTTTGACGAGCGCGGTCTTGGCCGCGTCGTCGAGGCCGGGCACCGCATCGCCGGCGAATTTGAGGCAGACGCTGGTGTTGGAGCGGATCGCGGGATCGGCGACGAGATGGTCGATCCAGGACGTTCCTTGCACCCAGGCATCGAGCGCCGCGGCATTGGCGTCGCAGCGCGCCTGGAGGGCATGGAGGCCGCCGATCTGAAGCGCCCATTCGAGGGTGTAGATATAATCTTCGACCGCGAGCATCGAGGGCGTGTTGATCGTCTCGCCCTGGAAGATGCCTTCGTTGAGCTTGCCGCCTTTCGTCATGCGGAAGATCTTCGGCAGCGGCCAGGCGGGGACATAGGTTTCGAGCCGCTCCACCGCGCGCGGCGAGAGGATGAGGATGCCGTGCGCGCCCTCCCCGCCCAGCACTTTCTGCCAGGAGAAGGTGACGACATCGAGCTTTTCGAACGGCACGTCCTGCGCAAAGCAGGCGGAGGTTGCATCGGCGAACATCAAGCCCTGCCGGTCGTCGCGGATCCAATCCCCGCTGGGCACGCGGGCGCCCGACGTGGTGCCGTTCCAGGTGAAGACGACGTCCGTGTCCTGATCGACGGCGGAAAGATCGACGATTTCGCCATAAGGCGCCTTCAGGATCGTCGCGTCGAGCTTTAGCTGCTTCTGGACATCGGTGACCCAACCTTCACCGAAACTTTCCCAGGCGAGCATGGTGACGGGCCGCGCGCCGAGCATCGACCAGAGCGCCATTTCGACCGCGCCGGTGTCGGACGCGGGAACGATGCCGATGCGGTAATCGGCCGGCACGCCCAGCACCTTGCGGGTGAGATCGATCGCATATTTGAGGCGCGCCTTGCCGATCTTGCCGCGATGGGAGCGGCCGAGCGAGGCGGTGGCGAGATGTTCGGGGCTCCAGCCCGGCGGCTTGGCGCAGGGTCCGGACGAGAAATAGGGACGCACGGGCTTCACGCCCGGCTTCGTAACGTCAGTCATGTAAACTCTCCTCACAGAGAGCACGCGCCGCGTTGGGACGGCGTGGCCCGCGGCCGGGGATAGAGGCAGATGGTGGGCTGTCAAGGCGAATGCGAAATACTCACCTCACCGCACGGCGCTTGACGGGTTTCGCGGCGCGATTCACCATCCCTCGCATGCGGCGGGGCATGATCATCTTGGCGCTGCTTGCGCTTGGCGGCTGCATTCCGCGGCCGGAGATGCCGCGTCCGCAGAGCGGCGGAACGGCGGAGAGGCGGGAGCCCGACAAGGTGCTGCGCCAGTGCGAGGCCGATCTCGCCCGCGCCGCCATCGCGTTCAAGCCGCTGCCCGACCGGACGTTCGATGGCGGCTGTTCGGCAATCGGGGCGGTGCAATTGCTCGACATCGGCACGCCCGTCACCAACCTCGGCGCGATGACCTGTCCGCTCGCCAGCAATTTCGCGCGCTGGGTGAAGGAGAGCGTGCAGCCCGCGGCGCGGCGCTGGCTGGGCGCCAGGGTCGCGAAGGTCGAAAGCATGGGCAGCTATGCCTGCCGCCCGCTCAACGGACAGGCGGGCAACAAGCTTTCCGAACATGGCCGCGCCAATGCGGTCGATATCGGCGCCTTCGTGCTGGAGGACGGACGCAGGATCACAATTCTGTCCGGCTGGAACGGGACGGACGAGAAGATACGCGGCTTCCTGCGCGAGGCGCATGGCTCCGGCTGCAGGCAGTTCCAGATCGGCCTCGGCCCCGATGCGAACGCCTATCATCGCGATCATTTTCATTTCGACATGGGACAAGGCCCATATTGCCGCTAAGACACGCGCCCTATGACTGATCCTACACAACCGCCGAAGCGCGTTTTTTCCCCAGCCCATGTCGAAGCCAAGGTCGCCGAACAGCAGACCTCGAGCCCGCAGACCGAGCATCCGGCCTATCGCCTCGCCTTCCAGGACAAGGATTTCCTGCTGCGCGAGGATCTGCGGCCGGTTCGTTTCCAGCTGGAATTGCTGAAGCCCGAATTGCTGCTCGATGAAGCGCAGATCGCGTCGACCTTCGTCGTCTACGGATCGGCGCGCATTCCCGAACCGTCCAAGGCCGACAGCCTGATCGCCATGGCCGCGACGCCCGAGCAGAAAGTGATCGCGGAGCGGCTGAAAGCGAAATCGAAATATTATGACGAGGCGCGCAAGCTCGCCCGCATGGCGAGCCGGGTACAGCGCGACGAGGACGGCAAACGGCATTTCGTCGTCTGTTCGGGCGGCGGCCCTTCGATCATGGAAGCGGCCAACCGGGGCGCCGAGGATGAGGGCGCCGAATCGATCGGCCTCAACATCGTGCTGCCGCACGAGCAATTGCCGAATCCCTATGTGACGCCGTCCCTATCCTTCCAGTTCCACTATTTCGCGCTGCGCAAGATGCACTTCCTGCTGCGCGCGCGGGCGGTGGCGGTTTTCCCCGGCGGCTTCGGCACGTTCGACGAAGCGTTCGAACTCCTGACGCTCATCCAGACCGGCAAGGTGAAGCCGATCCCGATCCTGTTCTTCGGCGCCGAATTCTGGAACCGCGTCATCAATTTCGAGGCGCTGGTGGAGGAAGGCACGGTCAGCCCGCGCGACCTCAATCTCTTCAAGATGGTCGAGACGGCGGAAGAAGCCTGGGACCATGTTTGCGATTATTATGCCGGAACCGGGGACGGGCCGGGCTGCATCGAGGGGAAATAGGCGGAGCCTCGAGGAGGCCCGGAGGAATGGTGCTCCTGCGGAAGCAGGAGCCCAGTTTCGTGATCGGCGCCTCTGGGCTCCTGCTTCCGCAGGAGCGCAATGGGCTCGCCCAACCTCTAAGGCTTACTTGCCTGTCTTTTCCTGACCGGCGCGGCCCGCGACCGAGGGAGCGCCCTCGCCACCGACATTGCCGGCGGGCTGCTTCGCGGCGCCGGCCTCGGTCGGAACCGGCTGGTCCTTCGCCTTTTCGGCGGCGGCGGGCTGATCGGAAGCTTCGGCGGCGGCCTTTTCCGGAGACGCGCCCTCGGCGGGTGCGGCGGGCAGCGGAAGCGGCGCGTCGCTCTGCTTGTTGAGATAGGCGATGATGTTGGCGCGGTCTTCCGGCTTGGAGAGACCGGCGAAGGTCATCTTCGTGCCCGGCGCATAGGCCTTGGGCGATTTCAGCCAGGCGCTGAGGCTATCCCAGTCCCAAACGCCCGGAACGCTCTTCAGCGCGTCCGAATAAGCGAAACCCGGGACATGGCCGTGCGGCTTGCCGAGCACACCCCAGAGATTCGGGCCAAGGGCGTTCGCGCCGCCCTTTTCGGCATTGTGGCAGGCGGCGCACTTCTTGAACACCTGCTCGCCCGCCGCCGGATCGGCCTTGGCGAGATAGAAAGCGATCGGCTGTTCTGCCGCCGCGCCTTCTTCATCGGGCCCGACGACGCCTTCGATTGGATAGCCCATCTTCTCGGGCCGTTCGGAATGGAAGATCTCGCCCGTCACAATCGATGCGCCGAGCGCGACGATGCCAGCACCCAGCACCCAGCCCGCAATCGTGTTCGTCCGGTCGTCCATGCCCTCAACACCTCCAAGAGCGCTGCCGGGCAAGGAGCCCCCCGCGCGCGAAATAGATATGGCCGCTCCTTTAAGGGGCAGCGGCGCTCCCCGCAAGCGGGTCAAAGATCATCCAGCCAGCGCACGAACAAGGTATGGGCGATGGCGAAATGGGGCGGGGCGGCGAAAGGCGCGGCGGGACTGCCGGAAAGCGCAGCCTCCACGCCTGCCCTGTCCACCCATTTGGCGTCTTCAAGCTCGGTCGTGTCGATGACGAGCGCATCGAATTCCGCATCGGCGATGCAGGCGATCATCAGCGATCCGGGAAAAGGCCAAGGCTGGCTCGCGACGTAGCGGACATTCGAAACCGCGATCCCCGCTTCTTCCTTCAGTTCGCGCGCCACCGCTTCCTCGATAGATTCGCCGGGTTCGACGAAGCCCGCGAGCGCGGAATAGCGGCCGGGCGGATATTGCGGCTGGCGGCCGACGAGCACCCGCCCCTCATGCTGCGCGAGCATGATGACGACAGGATCGATGCGCGGATAATGTTCGGCGCCGCACCCGCCGCACCGGCGGCCCCAGCCCGCCCGGAACATCGCCGTTTCCGATCCGCAAGCGGGGCAGAAGTCGTGACGATTGTGCCAGTTGAGGAGGCTCCGCGCCGCGCCCCAGAGCGCCACCTCCTCCGGCGGCATGGCGCCGAGCATCTGGAAGAGCGATGGCGGCCGCGCCGCCGTCGCCTCGCTCCGGACGAAAGGGGCGAAGAGCGGCGCATCGCCGTCGAGGCCGAGGAACAGGGCTTCGGCCTCCGCCGTCATCGCATCCCAGACGAGACGCCCCTCCCCGTCCACTTCCGGCTCCAGCCCCGACAGCCGCATCAGCCGCGCATCGGCATGAAGGCGCAGGGCGGCCATGCTTTCCGGATCGAGGCGGAGATGATCGGCGCGGTCGATCCGGGCGCCGGTGAAGCCGGGGCGTGTCAAACCCTCATCCTCCCACGTTGCGCGTGCGGCTCTCTCTCTCCCAAGGCGGGAGCGGGGTTCCAAGTGTGGCCGAGGGGAACGAGCTTGGCGAAGACGTTGGGGAGGCCTGCTTCGTCGAGGCGGTCGATGGGCCACCAGATGCCTTGCTCCGCCCGACCTTCCGCACAGTGGAGGTGAAGGGTGAGAGCGAAGTGGGTGAAGACATGGCCGATGCTTCCCGCCCTCTGCCATTCAGTGTCGGCGGGAGCGCCTTCGCCCTGGACCGGCCGTTCGCTCCAGGCGCCGCTCGGGAAAGCGAGCATGCCGCCAAGGAGGCCCTCGGCCGGGCGGCGGACGAGGAGGACGTGGCCGTTCCGTTCCAGCCAATAGGCATGCCCTTCACGGCGCGGTTTGGCGGCTTTGGGCGCCTTGAGGGGGTAGCGAGCGGGATCTCCTTCCTTACGGGCCGCGCACAAGGCGAAGAGGGGGCAAAGGGCACAGGCGGGATTTTTATGCGTGCAGATGGTGGCACCGAGATCCATCATGGCTTGTGCGAAATCGCCGCTGCGCGCGTCCGGCGTGATCGAATCGGTGAGGGCGTAGAGCTTGTTCCGCACGCCCGGCAGCGGCTCGGTAACGGCGAACAAGCGGGAGACGACCCGCTCGACATTGCCGTCGACCACCACCGCGCGGCGGCCGAAAGCGATGGCGGCGATGGCGGCTGCGGTATAGCGGCCAACGCCGGGCAGCTGCCGCAGCTCCGCCTCCGTATCCGGAAACCGGCCGCCATGCTGGCCGGCGACCGTGCGGGCGCAGGCGACGAGATTGCGGGCGCGGGCATAATAGCCAAGGCCCGCCCAGGCCTGCATCACCTCCGCCTCGTCCGCCGCCGCGAGTTCGGCGACGGTCGGCCAGCGGGTGGTGAAAAGGTGGAAATAGCGGCGGACCGCGGCGACGGTCGTCTGCTGCAACATGATTTCGGAGAGCCAGACGCGGTAGGGATCGGGCACCTCCCCAGCCACCGCGCGCCAGGGCAGATCCCTTTTGTGGGCATCGTACCAGGCGAGCAGGGCATTTGAAGCATCGACGAGCATAGCTTGCCTATGCCATGTTGTGCGCGATGACGAAATCGGCGGGGACGATTCAGGGAAAGAAGAAGGATGCGCCGCGCGCCAATCGCGCGCGGGCGGTGTCCGATCTCGTCCCCGAAGTGGGGCAGGCGGCCTTCCGCCGCTTCGGCTTCATCCAATCCTCCATCGTCACCCGCTGGCGGGAAATCGTCGGCGAGCGTTACGCGCTCGTCTCCGCGCCGGAATCGATCCGTTTCCCGCCGGGCCGCAAATCGGCGGGCGTGCTGAGCCTAATCGTCGAGGGCGCACACGCGCCGATGATGCAGCATGTCGCGCCCGCGATCATCGAACGGGTCAACCGCTTCTTCGGCTATCCGGCGATCGAGCGGGTGCAGTTCAAACAGGGCCGCATGGAGGCGAAGGCGCCAAGGCGTCCCGCACCGCCCTCGCTCCGCCCCCTGCCGCAGGCGATGGGCGATACGGTGCGCGAGATCGCGGACCCTGAGCTTCGCGCCGTTCTCGAATCGCTTGCGCGCGGCGTCGCGGCGGGCGAGGGACCGGCGGTCGTCACATCCATCCCCGTCATCGGGAAAATAGGAGACAGAAGGCAATGAAGGCAGTGTATACGGGCGCCGTCGCCCTCATGGCGCTCGCGCTGGCAAGCTGCGGCGACAAGACCGGTTCGAACGATGCGGCGGCCAATGCGACGGCCGCGCCGCTCGAACAGATCGCCGCGCCCAATGGCGGCGACTGGACCCAGGTGGTGGAAGCGACGCCCGAAGGCGGTTTCCGCATGGGCAACCCCAACGCCCAGGTGAAGCTCGTCGAATATGGCTCGCTCACCTGCCCGCACTGCGCCGATTTCTCCGAAAAGGGCGTGCCGGTGCTGGAAAGCACCTATGTGAAATCCGGCCAGGTCAGCTACGAAATGCGCAACTATGTGCGCGATCCGATCGATCTCGCCGCTTCGCTGCTCAGCCGCTGCGGCGGCGCGGCGCCCTATTTCAAGCTGACCGACCAGCTGTTCGCGGCGCAGCGCGAATGGCTCGACAAATTTTCCGGCCTCGATCAGGCGGCCCAGCAGCGCCTGTCGGCCATGCAGCCTTCCGAGCAGACCGGCGAACTCGCCCGGATCGGCGGCCTCATCGATTTCATGAAGGTGCGCGGCGTTCCGGAGGCCAAGGCCAAGGCCTGCCTCGCCGACAAGGCCGCGATGGACAAGCTGGTGTCGATGGCGAACGTCGCCAACACGCAATATCAGCTGCCGGGCACGCCGACCTTCCTCATCAACGGCAATGTCGTGCCGGACACGGCGAGCTGGGACGCGCTGGAACCGGCGCTGCGCGAGGCGCTGAAATGATCCGGCCGCGCTGGATTCTCGCCGCCTTTGCCCTTACCGCATTTGGCGGGGGGCAGGCGATGGCGGCCCCGGCGAAGAAGGCGGCGGTCCAGCGCGACTGGACCCGCGTGGTCGCGGCCACGCCGGAGGGCGGTTATCGGGTCGGCAATCCGGCGGCGAAGGTGAAGGTGATCGAATATGGTTCGCTCACCTGCCCGCACTGCGCGCATTTCGCCGAGGAAGGCTATCCGAAGCTGCTCAACACTTATGTGAAGAGCGGCAAGGTGAGCTTCGAGTTCCGCAACTATGTGCGGGACATGTACGACATGGCAGGCGCCCTCGTCAGCCGCTGCGCCGGGGCGGCGAATTATTTCGCGCTGACCGACGCCCTGTTCCGCACCCTTCCGGATTGGCGGGCGAGGATCAACGGCCTGTCGCCGGACGAGCGCGCACGGCTGATTTCGCTGCCGCCCGCGGAAGGCAATCCGCAGATCGCCAAGGCGGCGGGCTTCATCGACATGGCCGCCAAATATGGCGTGACCCCGGCCAAGGCCAATCAGTGTCTCGCCGATCCCGCGCGGCTTGGCCAATTGCTCGACATGAAGCGGGTGGCGAACGACCAGATCGGTCTCGAATATACGCCGACCTTCCTCATCAACGGGCAGAAGGTGGCGGCCGACAGCCTCGAAACCCTCGAACCGCTGCTGAAGGGCGCCGGAGGCTGAATGGCGCGGGCGGGGGCTGAAAGCGCCAACCCCGCCTTCCCGCCGCCCGGCCGCGCGCCCTGCCACGGCTCCGGCCCCGGGAGGGCGCGGTGCAGATAAAGCGGATCAAGCTTTCGGGCTTCAAGAGCTTCGTCGAGCCCGCCGAGCTGCGCATCGAGCCCGGCCTCACCGGCGTCGTCGGGCCCAATGGCTGCGGCAAATCCAACGTCCTTGAGGCGATACGCTGGGTGATGGGCGAATCCAGCCCCAAATCCATGCGCGGATCGGGGATGGAGGATGTGATCTTCGCGGGCACCGCGTCCCGGCCCGCGCGCGATTTCGCGGAGGTATCGCTGCTCGTCGAAAGCGCGGCGATGCAGCTTCAGGGCGCGGATGGCGAGGTGGAGATCACCCGCCGGATCGAGCGGGGCGCGGGCTCCGCCTACCGGATCAACGGCCGGGACGTGCGGGCGAAGGATGTATCGCTCGTCTTCGCGGACGCCGCGACCGGGGCCCATTCGCCCGCCCTTGTCAGCCAGAACCGGATCGGCGCGATCATCGCCGCCAAGCCCACCGAGCGGCGCCAGATGCTGGAGGAAGCGGCGGGCATTGCGGGGCTCCACGTCCGCCGCAAGGATGCCGAGCAGAAACTTCGGGCTGCCGAAAACAACCTTGCCCGCCTCGACGAACTGCTCGGCGACATGGAGCAGCGCGTTGCCAATCTGAAGCGGCAGGCGCGGGCGGCGGAACGCTATCGGAAGGTGAGCGAGCAGATCCGCACCGCCGAGGCGCGGCTGATCTTCGCCCGCTGGCGGGAAGCGGCGCAGGCGGCCGAGGCCGCGAAGAAGGAAGCGGATGCCGCCACGGCGGCGGTAGAGAAAGCCGCCGAGGCGCAGCGCGCCGCCGCCGCCTATCAGGCGCAGGCGGCAGGGGTGCTGGCGGAGCGGCGCAAGGCGGCGCTCGCCGCGCGCGATCATACCTCGGCGCTGGGCCACAGGCTCGCGGGGTTGAGGGCGGAGCGGGACACGGTGGGCCGCCGCATCGCCGAACTGGCGGGACGGCGCACGACTCTCGCCGCCGACCGCGAACGCGAGGCGGCGCTGGGTGAGGATGCCAAGTCGGCGCTCGCCCGGCTGGCCCAGGAAATGGAGATGCTGACGGCGCGGATCGCCGAAGCGGAAGCGGCGCGCGGGACGATCGACGAGCGCAGCATCGCACGCGAGGATGCGGCGCGGGAGGCCGAGGCCGCGCTGGGACGGGCGCGGGCGGAGCAGGCCGGCGAACAG
>DATDNN010000154.1:0-2485 GCA_036518255.1 Allosphingosinicella sp.
CTGCTGGGGCTGCCGGGGGACGCGACCTATGCCAATTACCGGGAGGCGAACCGGGCCTTGTGGCGGCTTACCCTGCTGCCGATGCTGGACAAGATCTTAAGCGGGATTTCGGCGGGGCTAGCGGCCTGGTGGCCGGGGGTGAAGCTGGACGTGGACCTCGATCTCGTCACGGCGCTGGCCGAGGATCGGGAGCGGCTGTGGGCGCAGGTGAGCGCGGCGGATTTTCTTACGGCGAATGAGAAGCGGGAGATGCTGGGGTTTCAGCCGATCCGTCATGCTCAACCCTTCGACCGCGCTCAGGACAGGCTTGGTTCAGCATCCATCTTACCGGCGGCCGAATAGGCGAAGGCATGGACCCTGAAACAAGTTCAGGGTGACGGAGGAGGTGGAGATGGAACGTGAAAGCACATCGATGCTCGCGCGGCTGATGGCGCAGGCGGAGGGGAAGGGCGTGGATCTGGTGACGCTTCGCGCGCTGGTCGAGGAAGCGAGCCAGGCGGGGGCGGAGCGGGCGCTGGGCGCGATCGGCCTCAACGAGCCGGGTGCGCGGCGGGACATGGATGAGCTGCGCGAGCTTTTGCAGGCGTGGCGGGACGCCAAGAGATCGGCGCGGGCGGCGTTCGTGGGGTGGATCGTGCGGATCGGCCTGATGCTGCTGGTGGTCGGCATGGCGGTGAAACTGGGGGTGAAGGATTTGCTCTCTCTTTGAGCATCCACGTCATGCTGAACTCGTTTCAGCATCCATCCTGCGGGCAACGCGACCGATCCCCGGCATGGACCCTGAAACAAGTTCAGGGTGACGATTGAGGTGAGGGTCGGCGAGGGATGTGACATGAGGTTTGCGGGTTATGCGGCGGTGTTCGACCGGGTGGACCGGGGCGGGGACGTGGTGCGGGCGGGGGCGTTTAAGCGGGCGCTGAAGGCGCGGGCGGACGTGCCCTTGTTGTGGCAGCATCAGGCGGGACGGCCGATCGGGCGGATCGATTATCTGCGGGAGGACGGGCGCGGGCTGCGCGTGATCGGGCGCGTGGTGGACGATGAGGCGGCGCGGCTTTTGAAGGCGGGCGCCGTTCAGGGCCTGTCTTTCGGCTATCGGGTGCGGGCGGCTTCGGGGGCGGAGCCGCGGGAGCTGACCGATCTCGATCTTGTCGAGGTGAGCCTGGTGACCTTTCCGATGCAGCCCAAAGCGCGGGTGCATGCGGTGGAGGGCTGAGGAGCCCCGCTTTCAGAAAGTTCGGTGCGGGCGGGGGCATTTCCCCACCCCAACCCCTCCCCTCAAAGGGGAGGGGCTTTGTTTTCGTGCGTGTGAGGAGAATGCGAATGCTGGAAGTGAAGATGGATCCGCTGGAGGCCTCGTTCGAGGCGGTCGAGCGGCAGGATGGGGATGTGGCGGCGCTTCGGGAGGAAGTGGCGGCCTTGAAGGGCAGGATCGACGCGGCGGCGGTCGCGGGCGCGCGGCCGGCGCTTTCGGGGGCCAAGAGCGCGGCGTTCGACGGCTATCTCCGCAAGGGGATCGAAGCCGGTCTTGAGGTGAAGGCGGTGTCGGGCGCGAGCGACGCGGCGGGCGGCTATGCGGTGCCCGAAGAGATCGACGAGGCCATCGAGCGGACGCTGAAGGCGATCTCGCCGATCCGCGCCATCGCCAATGTCGTGAAGGTCGGGTCGGCGGGCTATCGCAAGCTCGTGACGACGGGCGGTACGCCGTCGGGCTGGGTATCGGACACGGCCGCGCGGCCGGAGACGAACACGCCGGACTTTGCGGAAATCGCGCCGCCCTTTGGCGAGCTTTACGCCAATCCGGCGGCGAGCCAGGCGATGCTCGACGATGCGGCGTTCGATGTGGAAGCCTGGCTGGCGCAGGAGATCGCCACCGAGTTCGCGCGGGCCGAGGGCGCGGCGTTCGTTTCGGGCAACGGCACCAATCGGCCCAAGGGCTTCCTTGCCGCTCCAACGAGTGCACAGGCGGATGGAGTGCGGCCGTTCGGGACTTTGCAGGTGCTGGCGACGGGTGTGTCGGCGGCCTTTCCGGCGAGCAATCCTCAGGACAAGCTCATTGACCTCGTCCAGTCACTGCGTTCGCCCTACCGGCAGGGCGCGGTGTTCGTGATGAATTCGGCGACGGCGGCGAAGATCCGGAAGTTCAAGACGAGCGATGGGGCTTTTCTGTGGCAGCCCGGGCTGGTCGCCGGGCAGCCGGATACGCTCCTTGGCTATCCGGTGGTTGAGGCCGAGGACATGCCGGACGTGGCGGCGGACAGCCTCTCTATTGCGTTCGGCAACTTCAAGGCGGGCTATCTGATCGCGGAGCGTTCGGAGACGCAGATCCTGCGCGATCCGTTCACCAACAAGCCGTTCGTCCACTTCTACGCGACCAAGCGCGTCGGCGGGGCCGTGGTGAATTCGGAAGCGATCAAGCTGCTGAAGTTCGGGGCGTAACTTCGGACATCGATCACCCTCTCCCAACTGCGACTAGCCAGCAAGCTGG
>DATDNN010000155.1:0-2188 GCA_036518255.1 Allosphingosinicella sp.
ATGGTTTCGCTGGGCTGGACGGTCATGGGATTCGCTGGGCCTTTCCGCGCAAAAAGGATGGCGCGGCCTTAAGACCCCTACCCGTTTCTGTCCAGCGGAGGGGTCCCGCTGCGTCATTGCGAGGAGCAAAGCGACGAAGCAATTGCGTCGCTCCGCAGTGACGAGCGGGCGTGACCTCAGAAACGGTAGCTGTTCAGCTCGAAATTGTAGATTTCACCGTCGCGCGCGAAGCAGGTGAAGGACCGGATGCCCCGATCATTCTCCGCACTTCCGATATCCACCACGCCGCGCACCCGGTACACGCCGTTGCGCCGGTCGACATCGGTGATGTCGCGCACCCGGGCATTGTCGTAGCCGCTGCCGCGCTCGGCCTCGTTGACGCAGGTATAGACGGCGTCGCGCTGGTCGCGGGTGCCGTTGCTGTAGCCATAGCCGTACCCATAATCGCCGCCATCGTCCTTGGACACGGCCGAGGCCACCGCCGCGATCCCGCCGAGGACGAGGAGGCCGCCGATCACGTCGCCCGCCGAAAGATGGTCGTCGCGATGATGATGCCCCCAACCGCCGCGCCCACGCGCTTCAGCGGGCGCCGCCATCGCCGTGGTCATCAGTGCCGCGGCCATCATGCCGCTCATGCCTTTTGCAAGAACACCCATTTCATTCCTCCAAAGCCGGATCGTCCCGGCCCTGAAACGAAACTGCCCCGGTGGGCCTTGCTCTTGCCTGAACGGGCAAGATTGCCCAATTTCCCCCTTGGCCATCGCGCTCTTCGCCCTGCTGTTACTGAAGGACCGCTCGCCTGGCGTCATGCGGGCGCATCGCGGACACGGCAACCTTCCTGTTCGTCGGACGTCCGCAGGGGGTTTGATATCCCGTTCGCCCCCTCCCATATCACGGCCCGTATCGATGCGGGGAATGGAATGAGCGAAGACAAGATCGGCTGGCACGGAACGACGATCCTCGGCGTGCGCAAGAACGGCAAGGTGATCGTCGCGGGCGACGGACAGGTGTCGCTCGGCCAGACGGTGATCAAGCCCAATGCGCGCAAGGTCCGGCGCTTGGGCGACGGCAGCGTGATCGGGGGCTTCGCGGGCGCGACGGCGGATGCCTTCACCCTGTTCGAACGGCTAGAGCGCAAGCTCGAACAGCATCGCGGGCAGCTGCTCCGCGCCGCGGTCGAGCTCGCCAAGGACTGGCGGACCGACAAATATCTACGCAACCTCGAAGCCATGATGATCGTCGCAGACAAGGACGTGACCCTGATCCTCACCGGCAATGGCGACGTGCTGGAACCGGCGGGCGGCGTCGCGGCAATCGGCTCCGGCGGCAATTACGCCCTCTCCGCCGCCACCGCCCTCTTTGACTATGAAGAGGATGCCGAAGTGATCGCCCGGAAAGCCATGAAGATCGCGGCGGAAGTCTGCGTCTACACCAACGACAATCTGACGGTGGAAACGATCGAAACCTGATCCCTCCCGCCCCGTTCGTGTCGAGCGAAGTCGAGACACGCGTGGAGGGCACATCAACGTTTCTCGACTTCGCTCGAAACGAACGGAAGTTTTGAACTGGAATGAACGACAATCTCACCCCCAAGGCGGTGGTCGCCGCGCTCGACGAACATATTATCGGCCAGACCGAGGCGAAGAAGGCGGTCGCCGTGGCGCTCCGCAACCGCTGGCGGCGGCAGCGTCTGTCGGACGAGCTTCGCAATGAAGTCACCCCGAAGAACATCCTGATGATCGGGCCGACCGGCTGCGGCAAGACGGAGATCAGCCGCCGCCTCGCCAAGCTCGCCGATGCGCCGTTCGTGAAGGTGGAAGCGACCAAGTTCACCGAGGTCGGCTATGTCGGCCGCGACGTCGAGCAGATCGCCCGCGACCTCGTCGAGATCGCGATCGCGATGACCCGCGAACGCCTGCGCAAGCAGGTCCAGGCGAAGGCCGAGCTAGCGGCCGAGGACCGTGTCCTCGACGCCCTGGTCGGCGGCAGCGCCAGCGCCGACACCCGCCAGAAGTTCCGCAAGATGCTGCGCGAGGGCGCGCTCGATGACCGCGAGATCGAGATCGCGGTCCAGGAAAGCGCCGCGAGCTCGCTTCCTACCTTTGAAATCCCCGGCATGCCCGGCGCCCAGATGGGGATGCTCAACCTCGGCGATGTCTTCGGCAAGGCGTTCGGCACCCGGGCGAAA
>DATDNN010000156.1:0-3719 GCA_036518255.1 Allosphingosinicella sp.
TCAGGCGCGCCGATCCCGATGATCGGCAACGCGCCCACGAAGGTCGCCATGCCGGCCGCGAGGCTCGCGAGAAAGCCGATAAGAACGAGCGAAGTCATGGCGCCTTCCGCCTCCTGCTGGACGGTAGCCGAACCCTTGCCTCGGGCGGCCGGTTCCGGCGGGGGCGGCGGCCGGGGCCGCCGTTTCCCCCCGGCATCACACCGGCGTCTTCGACCGCGCCATTTCCGCCGCTTCCTGGATATCCGCCGCGCCGCCCTTGTCGCCATTGGTGGTGCGGCCAGCGCCCGGCCCGGCGCCCAGGTCCGCTCCGGTCAGCGGATCGGTGCCGATATCGGACTGGGTCCGCAGCATGAATTGCTTGGCGATCTGGCGATCGTCGCTGTCGAGGTCGACGCTGGCATGCCCGTCGCCGCTTTCGTCGGCGGGAAGATGACCGAATATGTCGTCGATCCGCTCCCACTGATCGCCGTCGTTCCACGGCCCGCGCATGTCGCCTTCGCCCTGCGAGGCGTTCACATAAGTGCTGGCATAGCGTTCGACGGGCGGCAATTTGCCCGGCGGGAAATTGTCCCTGATCGAATAGAGCGCCTTTTCAAACGATTTCTGGTGCGCGACCTCACGCGTCATCAGGAAGCCGAGCGCTTCCTTGATGCCGGGATCGTCGGTGACGTTGATCAGCCGTTCGTAGACGATCTTCGCCCGGCTTTCGGCCGCGATGTTGGAACGCAGGTCCACCGTCGGATCGCCCCGGCTGTCGACATAGGCGCCGCTGAACGGCACTCCCGACGAATTGGTGAGCGACGGCCCGCCACCGTAGAGGATAGACTGGGTGTGGCTGTTCCCGCCCTGATTGATCGCCATATAAAGATCCGCTTCCTCCATGGCGGCTTCGGAAAGCTGGCCCTTCACGCCCTTGTTCAGCATGGCGACAATCGATCCGATCACCTCCAGATGGCTCAATTCCTCGGTTGCGATGTCGAGCAGCATGTCCTTCCGGCCGGGATCGTCCTCCGCCAGCCCTTGCGTAAAATAGCGCATGGCGGCGGCAAGCTCGCCGTCCGGTCCTCCGAACTGCTCCAGCATCAGGGATGCGAGCGCCGGATCGGGCTCGGCGACCCGCACCGTATATTGCAAGCGCTTGTTATGCATGAACATTGGCCTCTCCTTTCCTTCTCGGGAAGAGGGGGTAACGGGGGCCGGAAGGCACTGTTCCGCCGCCTATCTGGTTGTTTTACTTCCGTTTCAATGGTTTGCCGTAACGGCCCGCACTTTCCTCACCTGGGGCCCCATGCCGCTCTTGCCGGTCGCGCAGTTCACGTTAAGGGAAGGCGTATGAGCCTTATCGCACCTCTCGATCGCCTGCGCCTGCCGGTCATCGGATCGCCGCTGTTCATCATCTCCAACCCCGATCTCGTCATCGCCCAGTGCAAGGCAGGGATCGTCGGCTCCTTCCCGGCGTTGAACGCCAGGCCGCAGGCGCTGCTCGACGAATGGCTGCACCGGATCACCGAGGAACTGGTCGCCTGGGATCGGGATCATCCGGACACGCCGTCGGCGCCCTTCGCGGTCAACCAGATCGTCCACCGCTCGAACGTCCGGCTGGAAGAGGATATGGCGACCTGTGCCAAGTGGAAGGTGCCGATCGTCATCACTTCCCTCGGCGCGGTCGAGGAGGTCAATCAGGGCGTCCACGCCTGGGGCGGCATCACCCTCCATGACATCATCAACGATCGCTTCGCCCACAAGGCGGTGGACAAGGGCGCAGACGGCCTCATCGCCGTGGCGACCGGCGCGGGCGGCCATGCCGGCACCCTCTCCCCCTTCGCCCTGGTGCAGGAGATACGGGAATGGTTCGACGGCCCGCTGCTCCTTTCCGGCGCCATCGCGAACGGCCGCTCGATCCTCGCCGCGCAGGCGATGGGCGCGGATCTCGCCTATATCGGCTCGCCCTTCATCGCGACGCAGGAAGCCAATGCGGTCGAAGCCTATAAGCGCGGCATCGTCGAAGGCCGGGCGGACGACATCGTCTATTCGAGCCTCTTCACCGGCGTTCACGGCAATTACTTGCGCCAGTCGATCGTCGCCGCAGGCCTCGATCCGGACAATCTGCCGGAAGGCGATTTGAAGACGATGGATTTCGGCAAGGCCGAAAGCAGCAAGGCCAAGGCGTGGAAGGACATTTGGGGCGCGGGCCAGGGCGTCGGCGCCGTCCGCGACATCCTCCCCGCTGCCGATTACATCGCCAAACTCGCCGCCGAATATGAGGAAGCGAAGCGGGAGCTGATGGCCAAGATCGCCTGAAGATTCTCTCCACTAAGAATAGATCCTCCCCGGTACGGGGAGGGGGGACCGCCGGAACGGCGGTGGAGGGGCTGGCTCGGTGCAAACCCCCACCACCATGCTTCGCATGGTCCCCCTCCCCCGGTACGGGGAGGATCTTAAGAGCAGATCCCCTCGAACGCCCTGCGCCACGCCTCCGGCAGCGACGCGGGTCTGCGGCTTTTCCGCCCCACATAGACATGGACGAAATGGCCCTCGGCCGCGGGCTCGGCATCCCCTTCGCGGAACACGCCAAGCCGGTAGCGCACGCTCGACGTGCCGACATGCTCCACCGCCAATCCCACATCCACCGCCTCGGGATAGGTGACGGACTTCGCATAGCGGCACCCGGTCTCCACCACGAGGCCGATCGGATCGCCCGCCTCGATATCCAGCAGCCCCGCTTCGATCAGCCAGCCATTCACCGCCGTGTCGAACCACTGATAATGCACCGTGTTGTTGACATGGCCATAGGCATCATTGTCCGCCCAGCGCGTGCCGATCCTGCGCCACACCTTGTAAGCGTCCCGACCTTTCATCGGCGCGCGGCTCACAGCGCGGCCTCGTACAGGCGCCGCGCGTCCGCTTCCGTAATCGGGCAGGGATTGTTGATGAGGAGGCGCTCCTGCTTCATCGCGTCCTTCGCCAGCATATCGAGATGTTCGGCGCCGACGCCAACATCGGCCAGCCGCTGCGGAAGGCCGCTCGCGAGGGACAGCTCCGTCATGCGGCGGACGAGCGCCGCGGCCTGCGCCTGCATCCCCTCCCCGCGCACCGTCTCATCCAGCAGCGCCCCGAGCTCCGCATAGAGGGGCAAAGCGTGCGGCATATTATGCTGCAGCACATGCGGCAGCATCAGTGCGTTCGACAGGCCGTGGGGCACGTGAAAATGGCCGCCGAGCGGATAGGCAAGCGCGTGAACGCCGGCGACCGGCGCATTGGCGAAGGCGACGCCGGCCAGGTGCGCGCCGAGCAGCATCGCTCCGCGCGCCTCCACATCGCCCGGCACATTGCATGCAGTAAGGAGATGCCCGTTGAGGAGGCGCAACGCCTCCCGCGCCAGCAGGTCCGACACCGAATTCTTGAGCCGCGCCGAAGTGAAGGCTTCGATCGCGTGCACCATCGCATCGATGCCCGTCGCCGCCGTCACGCCGCGCGGCAGGCCGGTCGTCAGCTCCGCGTCCAATATGGCATGGTCGGCGATCAGCGCGGCGCTGCTCACCCCCCTCTTCTCGCCCTCACCCACCGTGATGATCGTGACCGGCGTCGCTTCCGAACCCGTGCCCGCCGTGGTCGGCACGAGGATCAGCGGCAAACGCCGTCCGTTCGCCTTGCCGACGCCCCACAGGCTGTCGAGATCCTCGCGCGTGCCAATGAGATAGGCGGCAAGCTTCGCCACA
>DATDNN010000157.1:0-6323 GCA_036518255.1 Allosphingosinicella sp.
GGATGAATTCGTCGCCGCGATTGAGCCTCACCAGCTTCTCTCCCCGCACCAGCATGTTGCCGTTGGGGTAGAGAGCGGCGACGGTGACGGTGATCTCGCCGGTCAAGCGATTGGACTGGGTCGCCTCGCCCTTGCCGCCGAACTTCTGATCGCCGCCCATCGATACGTCGCTGGGATTGAAGAGGGAGAGGGGGCCGGTGGTGGGCGGCGTCAGGCCGATATCGCCGCTGCGATCGAGGGAGGCGGCGTTGGACTTGGCGGCCTGCGTGCGTTCGACGAGGACGATGGTGACGATGTCGCCGATCTGGCCCGCGCGCTGGCCGCTGGTGAGCGGCGTGTAGCCGCTCGACGCCTGGAAGATCGCGCCGTTCGCCGGCTGCGCCTGGACGGGCACAGGCGGCAGGGTGGGCTCGTAGCTTTCCTGCGGCGCCTTGTGGCCGAAGATGCCGAACAGGCCTGCGAGGGCGAGGAGGGCGGGCGCGGCCATGATCAGAGCTGCTGGTTCGCGGTGCGGAGCATTTCGTCGGTAGCCGAGATCATCTTGGAATTGACCTCATAGGCCCGCTGCGTCTCGATCATGTCGACGAGCTCCTCGACGACATTGACGTTCGAGCCCTCAAGCGCGCCCTGACGAATGACGCCGCGGCCATCGAGGCCCGCCGCGCCCGTCTGCGGCGCGCCGCTCGCGGCGGTTTCGACCAGAATGTTGTTGCCCTTCGACTGGAGGCCCGCCGGGTTTGCAAAGCGGGCAAGCTCGATGCGGCCAAGTTCGGTGGGTTCCGATTGGCCGGCAAGCTGTGCGGAGACGGTGCCGTCGGCGCCGATGGTGACGTTTTCGGTACCCTCCGGCACCTGGATCTGCGGCTGGAGCGGCATGCCGTCGGGCGTGACGATCGTACCGTCGGCCGACAGGCTGAAATCGCCTGCGCGGGTATAGCCGATCGTCCCGTCCGGCATCGTGATCTGGAAATAGCCGTCCCCCTCGATGGCGAGATCGTAGGTATTGCCCGTCGTGTTGACCGAGCCGGCCGTATTCATCCGGGCAGTGCCGGTCATCTGCACGCCCCCGCCGAGCGACAGACCGGTAGCATAGCGGTTCTCGGCCGAAGACGCCGATCCCGGCGCCGTCATCGTCTGATAGGCCAATGTCTCGAACTGGGCGCGCTCGCGCTTGAAGCCGGTGGTGTTCACGTTCGCGAGATTGTTCGCGATCACGCGCATCCGGGCGGATTGCGCGTCGAGGCCGGTGCGGGCGACGTGGAGGGCGGCGTTGCTCATGGCTTCACTCCTTCAAAATCAGTCAGGCAGGCGCATCAGGTCGGCCGACGCGCTGTCGAGATCGCGCGCGGTGCTGATGAGCTTCATTTGGGTTTCCCAGGCGCGGCTCGCCTCGATCATCTCGACCAGGGCGTGCGTCGCCTCGACATTCGAACCTTCCAGGCTGCCGGAGGTGACCTTGGCGTCGGGGTCGGCGGGAAGCGCCCCGCCGCCTTCGACGCGGAACAAGCCGTCGAGGCCCTTCAACACGGTCGATCCGGCGGGTGAGGCCAGTTTCAGGCGGTCGATGCGCTGCGGCTGGTTTGGATCGCCGCCGCGCGGCACGATCCAGATCGATCCGTCGCGGTCGATCTTGGCGCTGTCATAGGGGGGAAGGGTGATCGGGCCCTGCTCGCCTTCCACGGGGTTGCCGTCGCCGGTGGTGAGAAGGCCGGTGTCCGAAAGCTGAAGGTCGCCCCGGCGGGTATAGGCCTCCTCGCCGTCCGGCGCCTGCACGGCGAGCAATGCGTCGCCGTCGATCGCGATGTCGAGGTCGCGGCCCGTGGTGGTGATGGCGCCTTCCTTCATGTCCGCGCCCATGACCTGTTCGGAGGCCATGGCGCGTGGCTGGAGATCGCCGCCCTTCAGCCACACGGCCTGCGCGGCGGCTATTTCCCCGCGGAAGCCGGCGGTGTTGACGTTGGCGAGATTGTTCGCCGTCGCCGCCTGCCGCGCCATGGCTCCGCGCATCGCGGAGAGGGAGGTGTAGATCAGCCTGTCCATCGGTCAGTCCCTGATTGCCCTGCGGCCCTCATCAGCTCCGCATGTTCATGATGGCCTGGGTCATGGCGTTCGAAGTTTCGATCGCCTTGGCATTGGCCTGGAAGTTGCGCTGGGCAGCGATGAGCGCGACAAGTTCGTCGGTGATGTCGACGTTCGCGCGTTCGAGCCCACCCGACTGGATGGCGCCGAAGCCTTCCGTGCCGGCTTCCCCGACCAGGGCGTTGCCGCTGTCGCCGGTGACCGACCAGTGGGCGTCGCCGCGCTGCTTCAGCCCCTGCGGATTGGCGAAATTGGCGACGGCGAGCTTGCCGAGCGGGCGGGTGTCGCCATTCGAATAGCTGGCGGTGACGAGGCCGTCGGTGCCGATCGAAATGTCGTCGAGCTTGCCGACGCCGGCGCCGTCCTGGGTGAGGCTCGCGAGGGAGAAGGCACTGCCGGCCTGCTTCGTCGCCGTGCCGAAATCGAGGGTCAGCGAAATGGGATCGGTGGAACCCGGCGGCGTCACGTCTTCAAGCGTCACCCCGGCGGCCGGGGCGGTAAGCACGCCTGCGGCGTTGAAGGTGAGTACAAGCGGCGCGGGCTGGGTCGGCGCGGCCGCATCGGCGCTCACCGCTTCGCTGCCCACATAAGTGTACACTTCCCAGGTATTGGCGGGATCGCCAAGGTCGGTCGATCCGGTGCGGACGTAATAGAGCGTCGCCGGAAGCGCGCGGCCCGAGCTGTCATAGACCACGGTCTGGATACTGTGATTGTAGCTGTTCGGATCCAGCCGGTCGAATTCGTAGGGATTGGCGGCATTGTAGATCGGCCGGTCGGACGGAATTTCCGCGCTGGAGGGCAAAGCGACCGAAATATCGAGCTGGCTCGTCGCGCGCGGCGTGCCGGATTGGGCCGGGATCTGGAGATAGGTGATCGCCTCGATCCCCGTGGAGGTGACGTTCCCTTCCGGATCGACCGGCATCACCTGGACGTAGCCGCCGCTGGAATCGACAAGGTAATTTTCCTTGTCGATCGACAGGTGGCCGTTGCGGGTGAACAGGGTCGGGCCGCCGGTCAGGCTGTTGCGGGTGACGAGAAAGCCGCTGCCGGTAATCGCGAGGTCGAGTTCGCGGGCCGTGGCTTCGAAGCCGCCTTGCATGAACTGCTGCTCGATCGCCTTGAGGCGCGTGCCGTTACCGGGCGTGGTGCGCGAGGCCGAGGCGATGTCGCCGAACAGGGTCAGGCTTTTCTTGAAGCCGTAGGAATTGACGTTGGCGACGTTGTTGGAAACCGTCGCGAGGTCGGTCTGGGCGCCCTTGAGGCCGGAAAGCGAAGTGTAGAAAGACATGGGTCAGGTCTCCGTGTCGAAATCAGGCGAGGCGGATCGCGTCGTCGGGTGAAAGGGTGCCGATGCCGGTCACGAGCTGGGCCGTGCCGCTGGCGGGCGACTGGATGGACTGGACGCGGGTCCAGACGGCGTTGGCGGTTTCGATAGGATCGCCAGCCGCATTCTGGGCGGTGATGACGACCTTCAGCGGGCCGGGAACGGCGTTGCCGGAGGCGTCCTTGCCGTTCCAGCTGTAGGTGAAGGCGCCCTTGTCCCTGGCACCCAGATTCTCGCTGTGCACCACCGCGCCGGTATCGTCGACGAAGCTTACGATGACGTCGGACGAAGCCTCTGCGAGATGGCCCTCGCCGCCATAGCTGCCGTCGCCGAGCGGCGCGGCATAATCGGACAGGACCAGCATGGACCGGCCGATCCAGGACGCGGCCTCGCCGATGCGGCCCTGGCCCATCGTCTGGGCGAGGGACTGCAACGACTTGTTCATTTCCGCGATGCCCGACACCTGCGAGAATTGCGCCATCTGGGCGACCATCTGGGTGCTGTCCATCGGCTGGAACGGATCCTGGGTGGTAAGCTGCGTCGTCATCAGGCGCAGGAAGGCATTCTGGTCGAGCGTCGCATTGCCCGACGGCGCCGCCGCGCCCGCCGCCTGCGCGGCCGAAGTTCCGGTGATCGTCGTCATTGGCCGAGCCTCAAAGTATCGAGGGTGAGGGATTTGGCGGTCTGGAGAACCTGCACATTGTTCTGATACTGGCGGGCGGCTTCGATCATCTCGACGAGCTCCGCCGCGCTATCGACGCCCGCTTCCCACACATCGCCGTTCGCGTCGGCGAGCGGGTGGCCCGGATCGTGGCGCTTGGTCGGTTCGACGCCAGCTTGCACCACATTCTGAACGGACACGGTGGAGACACCCGGCGCCTCGTTAACGGTCTGAAAGACCGGCTTCAACGCACGGAAAGCGCCTTCTTTCGTCGAAGATACGGTACCCGCATTGGCCATATTCGACGCGGTCGTGTTGAGCCGCACGAGCTGCGCCGACATGGCGCGCCCGGCGATATCGAAGACGTTCATCGGCTTCATGATCCTACTCCCCCCTCAGCGCGCGCTTGACGGTGGAGATGCGGCCCTCGAGGAAGGCGAGGGTGGTGCGGTATTGGACCGCATTTTCCGCGAATAGCGTCTGTTCCGTCGACAATTCGACGGTATTGCCGTCGAGCGAGGTGGTGACGGGAACGCGATAGGCGACCGCGCCTTCCGCCGCGCCGTCAAGATTTTGACCTTGGGCGGCGAGATTCATCGCCTTGTCGAAATCGATGTCGCGCGCCTTGTAACCGGGCGTCGCGGCGTTCGCGATGTTGCTGGCGAGCATCGACAGGCGCTGCGAACGAAGCGCCAGCGCCGTGCCGTGTATCCCGAAAAGCTGGTCGGACCCTGCCATTGTCAAAACCCTTTTAAAGCTCTGTTCTGGCCTGCCGTTATCAGCAGGGACGAAACGCGTCGGTCATAGCAATGCAACTGCCGTGCCAAATGCTGTGGCGGATGGGACGAGCCCTGGACCGCCGCGCCAAAGGAAAGCGGGCGGCAAGATCTTGCCGGTCGGCGGCAATCCCTTGCCGCCCCCGCGGAATAGGAAGGAGGGCGACGATGCTTGAGACTTTAACCCGTCTTGTGGACCCGGTTTCCCTTCTTCTCGTGGGCGGCGGCACCGCCGTGGTGACGGCCTTGCGTTCGACGGGGCAGGATCTGCGCGGTGCCGTTCGCGCCCTGAAGCCGCTGGTGAAGGCGCGGCCGCTCGCCGATGCCGAGGCTGCGGACCGGGCAGTGCGGCAGATCAAGCGGATCAGCGACATCAAGGGCATTGCGCTCGTCGATCGGGTCGACACATCGAGCCCCTTCGTGCGCCGCGCGGCGATGAAGCTCGCCGACTGTCAGCGCGCCGAGGAATTCGCCGTCTGGGCCCGGGCCGAGATCGAGGGCCGTACGCAGCGTCACGAGGCCGCGATCGGGGTCTGGAAAGCCGCCGCGGAATCCGCGCCCGCAATGGGCATGATCGGCACTGTGCTGGGCCTTATCGGCATGTTCGCGGGGATGGACGACCCCTCGACCCTCGGCTCCGCAATGGCGCTCGCGCTTCTCACCACGCTCTACGGCCTTCTGATATCCGCATTGATCGCGGTACCGATCGGCGGCCGGCTGGAGCGGCTGTCCCTGGCCGAGCGCCGGTGGCAGGAAGCGGTGCTGGCCCGGCTGGAGGCCCTCGCGCGCGCGGAGGAGGTGACGCCGCTCGCGTCATGGCCGAAGCGCGCCGGCGCCGGCAGATGAGCCAGATCGGCGTCCCCCGATGGGCGTTAAGCCTCGCCGACCTGATGCTCCTCCTGCTCGGCTTCTTTGTCATTCTCTATTCGAGCAAGGCGGATGTGGAGGATGTCGCGGTGGCGACGCGGCGGGCGTTCGATGGATCGGGCGACGAGGCCGATGGCGGCATCGCGCTGGAAACGCTGGCCGCCCCCCTCTTCGAGGATGGCGAAGCCCGGTTGACCGGCGAGGGGCGGGCGCGCTTCGCCCGGATCGGGCGGGAAGCGGCGTCGAAAGGCCGTGCCGTGGAAATCGAAAGTATGGGCACGGCGGGCGAGGCGGCCCGCTTCGACAATTGGGAGCTGGCCGCTGCCCGCGCTGCTGCCGCAGCCCATGCCGTCGAGGCGGGCGGCCTTGCCGCCGACCGCATCGATATCGTGATGCCGCCGGGGAAGGGGAAAGACGCGAAGGATGAGCAGCATTTACGGGTAGTGTCGCGGTAATTTGGCATAATCGTTGCTTAGGCTCTCTCATAAACCATTGAGAGGGGGCGCGTAGTGACGCTTTTCCGACACATGAGCCTGTTGGCTGCTTTGTCCGCCGCGCCAGCGTCGGCCGGAGGATTTCAGGATCTGGACGCGTTGCAAGCGCGGGTCGTCGCGGC
>DATDNN010000158.1:0-2801 GCA_036518255.1 Allosphingosinicella sp.
ATGCTCTGGAGGAGATAAATTATCGCTTAAAAGAGGCAGCATTCGGATATCAGTACTCTGATGGCCAGATGTTTCGAATTGACTCTGAGTATACTCACGAAGAGGTTGTGAAGCCGGCACTTCTTTTACTGCGAGGTGAAGCGTTTTCTGGGGCGCAAGATGAATTCTTACAAGCCCATCGCCATTATCGGGCTGAGGAATATCCTCAGGCAATCACTGAGGCAGCCAAAGCATTTGAGAGTACGCTAAAATCAGTATGTGATATAAAAAAATGGAATTACGAGAAAGGCAGTAGGGCCTCAGACTTGCTGAAAAGAGTTCGCGCGGAAGGGCTGTGGCCAGATTATCTGGATAATTCATTTGAGCAACTGATTGCCACCTTATCTTCGGGTCTTCCTAAAGTTCGGAATCAGGAGGGAGCGCACGGTCAAGGAGGCCAAGTGCGAAGTGTCCCTCCCTACGTAGCAACCTACGCTTTGAACTTGGCAGCGTCGAAAATCAGATTGGTGGCCGAAGCAGCTGAATTGCAATAGCTAGAACCTGTCACCCTGAACTTGTTTCAGGGTCCATGTCGACGACAGCCTCGTTGCCCGCAGGATGGATGCTGAAACAAGTTCAGCATGACGGTGTGGGGGACGACGGGGGGCAGCGGCTCGAAACCCAGCCCGACCGCCAGATCCTCCCAATGCGGGTTCTTCTCCTCGATCAGGTTGACCTTCCACTGGCGGTGCCAGTTCTTCAGCCTCTTCTCCCTCGCGATGGCGTCCGGCATCGTCTCATGCGCCTCAAAATAGACCAGCCGATAGGCGCCGTAGCGGCCCGCGAAGCCCGATCGCTCGCCCGCGCGATGTTCGTGGATGCGGCGCAATAGGTCGGAGGTGACGCCGACATACAATGTCCCCCGCCGCTCGCTCGCGAGGATGTAGACCATCGGCTGCTCCATGGCGAAAGGCTAGCAACTGGCGCCAAGGGTGGGAATAGAGACCCTCTCCCAAAGCCGTCACCCCTGAACTCGTTTCAGGGTCCATCCTGCGGCCAGACGCGTTGCTCGCCGATGGATGCTGAAACAAGTTCAGCATGACGGGAGGGGATGACCCTAAGCGGTTTATCGGCCTCCGATTAGCCTTTCCCCGCCTCCATCCCTATATGGAGCCCATGACCTCCTCCCCCACCACGCTCGAACGGGCGTTCGAACTTGCCCGGTCGGGTGAGTGCGCCGCCGTCGCCGATATCCGCGCCCGCCTGAAGCAGGAGCGGCACGATCAGGTGGAGGCGCACCTGGCCGGACCCTCGATCAACCGCCAGCTCCGCGCCCTGTGCGAAGAGGCGCGCCGTTCCGACGCGGCCTGTCGGCCGGGCTCCGGCCCGATTTAGCCGGGGGCACCCGCAAAGGCTTCGTTGCCGACCAGCCCCAATTTCTTGATCCCCGCGCCTTTGATCGTCGCCAGCACGCGATCATAATCCTCATATCGCGCCGCGCCGTCCGCGCGGAAATGGAGCTGCGCATTCTCCTCGCCCCGCATCGCGGCGAGACGGGCGGGGAGCGCGGCCTGCGCGATCGCTACGCCGTCCCACAGCAAGGCGCCATCGGCGGCAAGGTCGATCCGGTGGATGGTGGGCGGAACCTCTGCGGGCGGCGGATTGCCCTGCGGCAGGTCCACTGCCACCTTGTGCGTGCTGATCGGGATGGTGACGATGAACATGATGAGCAGCACCAGCATCACGTCGATGAGCGGCGTCGTGTTGAGATCCCCGATCGGCTGGCTCACCGGAACCGCAAAGGCAGGACGACGACGGCGCATGGTCACTCTCCCCAATTGTTATGAGACAATGTAACATGCGCGAAACGGCCACGAAACCATTTTCCTACAGCCGCCGTCCTGGGGCATGATGCGGCATGTCGCGCGCACCCGCGCTTCAAGGCTCTTTGCACCGTCCGATTTTCCTTGTCCGCCGCATGTCCGGCGACCTGTTTCGCGCTTGCTCCGGGGGGCCAGGTTGAAAACATCGCCACACCATCACTTTCATCATCTTTCCCTCGTAGAGGTCTGCGCCCTTCACCGGTCCGGACGATGTGATCGACACCGCTTAGCCTGGCCGCGAAAAGGTGATAGTCTGGCGGGATGAAGCGCCTCTTTCCATTCCTCGCCGCCACCCTCGCCCTCGCCGCCTGCTCGCCCAGCGTGCCGGTGAAGGCGGTGCTGGTGGACGGCCGGGTGACCTTCACGGGCGCCGATCCCGACGGGCGGCGGGTGCCTTGCCCGGGCAGCCTCGCGATCCTCGCCGAAAATGGCGCGCCGGTCTGGCGGATCGATCAGGACGGGCGGCATGAAGGACCGGGCTGCGCCTTCCGCTTTCCGGTCACCTACGGGCAGCCGCCCGCCGGTTTCACGGCGTCGGCGGCGGCGGCATCGCTCGAACCGGGCAGGCTCTATGTGATCGCCGGAGACGGCGGCCTCTACGGCGCCTTCTCCCTCCGCGGGTCCGGCGCGGGCGCCGCGATCGACAATGTCGACGCAGGCTCGGCGCGGGCGCAGGAGATCCGGCGCCGCTATCAGGCGCAGGGCGTGACGGCTCCGGTGAGGCCTGGATAGCGCCAAACTACCTCACGACTGGGGCTGCCGCCATACAATAGCCGAGATATCTAATTGCCGGAGGGCCGCACCCAAACGTAGCACGTTTGGGATCGTGCTTCCCTTAATAGGAAGGGAAGGAGGCGGTATGCCAAGACATACCGCCTTCTCTGTTCAAGCAAAGAAATCCATGCTCAACGCCTGCTGCCCGCTGAAGAGTCGACATGC
>DATDNN010000159.1:0-2002 GCA_036518255.1 Allosphingosinicella sp.
GTCACCGGTGTTGCCGTTACGCGCGATGAGGCAGTGGCACAGGCCAAGGCTCATCGCCCCGGCCTGGTCCTCGCCGATATCCAGCTTGCCGACGACAGTTCGGGTATCGATGCGGTGAAGGATATTCTCGCCGAATTTTCGGTGCCCGTCATCTTTATCACGGCATTCCCGGAACGCCTGCTCACCGGCGAACGGCCGGAGCCGACCTTCCTCATCACCAAGCCGTTTCAGCGTTCCACGGTAAAGGCGGCGATCGCCCAAGCCCTATTCTTCGACACGGCAACCGTTCCGGCCTGACAACGATGGGAACCTGCCGGCGCGTCCGGCGTTGGCAGGTTCGCATCGATTGGGGAGCGGCCAAGCATGGACGAACGCGAACAGCATATTGGGACGACTGAGGCACGGGCCGGCGCAACGCCGCACATGACCCGGGTCATTCTACCTGTATCGCTGCTTTTGGTGGTGATCCTGTTCGCGCTCATCTTGTTTGTTTGGCGTTAGTCCCTAGGTCAAATACCGGACTGCGTGTCCGGCCAGAATCAGCGATTATTGGCAATAACTTACCGCCTCGAACGGGGGAATGTGATAGTGGGCGAAATGCCAGCCGAAACGATTGCAAAGTCAGCGCCGGATGTGCTCGTGCCCTTGCCTGACGACGAGTTCAAGGATCAGCTGGCGCAGGTCATTCCACACCTGCGCGCCTTTGGCCGCTCGCTTTCGGGCAGCCGGGATCTCGCCGACGATCTCGTCCAGGAAACCTTGCTCAAGGCCTGGGCGGCGCGCAAACGCTTCCAGGCAGGCACGAACATGCGTGCCTGGACTTTCATCATCCTGCGCAATCTCTTCCTCTCCCAGATGCGGCGTGCCCGCTTCAAGGGCGAATGGGACGAAATCACCGCGTCGAAGCTGCTCGCCGCGCCCGCGAGCCAGGATCGCCATGTCGAGCTTGGCGACATGCAACGGGCGCTGATGCATTTGCCTCAGCCTCAGCGCGAGGCATTGATCCTCGTCGGCGCGGGCGGCTTCGCCTATGAGGAAGCGGCGGAAATCTGCGGTTGCGCCGTCGGCACGATCAAGAGCCGCGTTGCGCGCGGCCGTGTCGCGCTTGAGCAACTGCTCAACGAAGGCAATTTGCCCTCGCGCCGCGAGCATGAAAATGAGCCCGGTAAGACGGCGCTTCAAAGCATCATGGGCGAAGTCGACGAGTTGAGCCGCGACCGCGACTGAACTCTTCCGCTTCGCCCGGCGCCGGACGAGCATGCAAATAGATCGTTCAGGCGGCCGGACGCCTCAATCCAGCTTGGCGAGCAGCTCCTCGAACGGATCGAGCGACCGTAGCTCACCGTTCAGGGCGAATGCCTCGCGCAACGCATTTCCGATGCCGGCATGAACCGTCGGCGGGGCGACCTTCACAAATCGCCGGGAGGAAGCATTGACCATGGCTTCGTTCTTGGGGTTGATCCTATCCACGCCCGGTAGAACGAATGTTCCGCCGCAGGGTTGCAAAAGTTGCGTTCGGGGAACGGACGTGGTTCGGATTGTGACATGACGGGTACACAAACTGACTCCCCGATGAACGGTAGACCGGAAACGGGAGCCGTCGCCCGCGCGCGCCTTCACAGCCCCTATCTCGCGCTACAGCTGAATAGTTTTCCCGAGGTCGCGGCGGCGCTGTCCGCCGGCGATTACGAAGGCGCGCTGGCGCTGGCGGCGAAGGAGGGCGAGGCCGTGCCCGCCGCGCTCGGCATCCGGCGTGAGCGTAATGCACTGGCGCTCGCCGTGGGCGTTGGCGATCTTGCAGGGGTCTTTCCGTTCGAACGAGTAGTTTCTTTGCTCTCCGATCTCGCCGACCGGACGCTGGAGCGGGCGATCCGCGCGGCGATCGAGGAGCGGACGCCCGGGGCCGAACCGCGGGGATTCGTCATCCTCTCCCTCGGCAAGCATGGCAGCCGCGAAATCAATTATTCGTCGGACGTCGACCTCATCTTCCTCTACGATCCCG
>DATDNN010000160.1:0-3482 GCA_036518255.1 Allosphingosinicella sp.
CTGTCAAACGGGGGGTCTATTTCTCGCCGAAGAAATGGGCGGCGATGTCCCTCGCGATGCGGGCGGGGCGCCGCGTCGCCGCATCGAGGCAGCACCAGCTCGATTTCACTTCCGCGAGCACATCCTCGCCGCGCTTGATGAGCGTCTGGTAGAAAGCGCGGGCGCCCTCCACTTTTTCGAGCACCACCGAAGCGAACAATTCGTCTTCGAGGAAAGCGGGCTTGCGATAGGTGATTTCATGCTTCAGCGCGACCCAGAGATGCCGGGCAACCGCTTCGGCGGGCGCCAGCTTCTGCCAATGGCCGATCACCGCCGCCTGTACCCACTTAAGGTAGCTCGCATTGTTGACATGACCCATGAAGTCGATGTCGGCGGGCTCAATGCCGATGGGGAAGCGGAAGGCGGGACTCATATTGCTCACATTAGTGTAAGTAACTGCGGAAAGCGACAGCTTTGTGTCAGCCGAGCACCGCTTCCTTGAGCTGCGTTGCGCTCCAGTCGCGCGTTCCGCCGCGTTCCGCCGCGTGGACGAGCGCGACGATGGCGGCGTTGACCGGCGCAAGCATGCCGAGCGCTCCGGCCAGCCGGACCACTTCGCCGTTCAGATAGTCGATTTCGGTGGGGCGGTTCAGGGCGAAATCGTCGGCCATCGAGGTGCGCGCCTTCTCGTCCACCTCGTGGCCTTTGAGGAGCAGGCGGTTGAACAGGAAATCCGGTGCGGCAAAGGCGAGGGGCAGCAGGCGCGGCGGCAATGCCCCCACCTTCGCCGGCGATAGCCCCGCGCGCTTCAGGACGGAGAGGGCTTCGCGCTGCGATGCGGCCACGACCTGGCGATAACCGCGCTCCCGAAGCTGAGCGAGCAGCGGCTTTCCCGAAAGGGCGTTCACCGCATTGTTGAGGTTGATGAGAAGCTTGCCCCAAAGCACTTCGGGCATGGCGTCCGACAGGCGGATCGCGGCGGGGCCGGTTCCGGCCGCGTCCGCGAGGCGGAGCGTGGCGGGCGACCGTTCAACGATTAGCGCGCCGGACGTGCCCCTGTGCCAGCGGCCCTCCCCGAGATGGGCGACATTATAAGGCACCATGCCGGAAAGGACGGTACGGCCGGGCAGCAGCGCCCGCAGCCGGTCGGCATTGCTGACGCCGTTCTGGAGGCTGATTATGGGTGTATCGGCCGGCGCGTGCCAGAGATCCGCCGCAGCCGCTTCCGTGCCGGTGCTCTTAACCGAGAGGACGACGAGATCGGCACCGCCAAGCGCGGCGGGATCGGTGCTGAACTTTATCCTCTCGGACGGCACGGATGCCAACCAGCCGGAATAATCGCTGACATGCAGGCCGTACCGTTCCAATTCCTCGCCGGTGCGCGGACGGCCCACCAGCGTCACGTCACAGCCATTGGCGGCCCAGGCACCGCCGACGAAGCAGCCGATCGATCCGGCGCCGAGAATGGCGATCTTCAGACGGGTCAACCCCGGCCGCGATAAGGCGCGACGCCCTGATCGGGCACCCAGAGGCCCTTCGGCGGCTCGCCGCTTTGCCAGAAGACGTCGATCGGTATGCCGCCGCGCGGATACCAATAGCCGCCGATGCGGAGCCAAAGCGGCTTCATTTCGGCGACGAGCCGCTGGGCAATGCCCACGGTGCAATCTTCGTGAAAGCCGGCGTGATTGCGGAAGGATCCGAGGAAGAGCTTCAGCGACTTGGATTCGACGATCGTTTCGCCCGGCGCATAATCGATGACGAGATGGGCGAAATCGGGCTGGCCGGTCACCGGGCACAGCGAGGTGAATTCGGGCGCCGCGAAGCGCACGAGATAGAGCGCGCCGGGGCGCGGATTGGGCACATAATCGAGCACCGCCTCTTCGGGCGATGCGGGCAGGCTGCTGGTCTGGCCGAGATGCTTCATCGTCATGGCCGCCGATCTAGTGCCTCGCGGGCCGAGCGGCAACGTTCAACCGGACTGGACTCAACCGGATCTGGTTCGACCGGTGAGCCGGTCAGGCCGCCTCGATGATGCCGAGTTCGCTCAGCTTGCGGTAAAGGGTGGAACGGCCGATGCCGAGACGGCGGGCCACTTCGGTCATGCGGCCGCGATAGTGGCCGATGGCGAGGCGGATGACGTCCGCTTCAATGTCCTCGAGCGGACGGAGATGCCCGTCCGGTGTGAACAGGGTCACGCCGGGCGCGCCGGTGAGGGCCGATGGCTCGGGCGCTGCCGCAGGCTGGGCGCCGACATCGGCGGCGCGGCGGTTGAAGGTCGATTCATGCTGGATATGCGGGAAGTCCGCAGCGGTCAGTACCGCGCTCTTCGACTGCACGGCCGCGCGGAACAGGACATTGTGGAGCTGGCGGACGTTGCCCGGCCAACCGAACCGCATGAGAACGCCGAGCGCGTCGTCGGAGACCGTCACGGGCCGCATGCCCGGCTGCTCGCCGATATGGAAAAGGAGGTGACGCGCCAGCGAGGGAATGTCGCCGCGCCGTTCCCGCAGCGGCGGGAGGTAAACGTTCACGTGACTGAGCGCGGCGTAGAGATCCGGGTCGAACAGCCCGGCCGCGGCGTCGTCCGCAAGCTTGCGGCGCGTACCGGCGATGAGGCGTACATCGATGGAAACGACTTCGTCGCCGCCCGCACGTTTCAGCTGTCCGGTGTTGACGATATGGGCGATGCGCCCCTGGGTATCGGCAGACAGGTCTCCGATATTTTCCAGGAATATAGTGCCGCCGTCCGCCGCCTCGAAACAGCCGGCGTGGCGGGTGAAGGCGCCGGCAAAGGCACCCTGCTCATGTCCGAACAAGGCCGATTCAATATGGCTCGGGGGAATGGAGGCGCAATCGACAGCGATGAACGGCTTCTTCTTGCGAGGGCTCGCATGGTGGATCGCCCGGGCAACGAGTTCCTTGCCGGTGCCGCGCTCGCCTTCGATCAGGATCGGCGTGCGGTTACGGGCGCCTTTGGCAGCGACGGCCATCGCGGCGCGAAATTCGGGCGAGGAGCCGACAATCTGTTCGAACTCGAGCGGTTGGGTGAGCTTTTCGGAAAGGAACAGCAATTCGCCGCCGCCCTTGCGCCGGTCCGCCGCGGCGTGGAGCGCGGCGAGCAGCCGGTCGGCGACCAGCGGCTTGACGAGATAGTCGGTGGCGCCCGCGCGCATGGCCTCGATAGCCTGCCCGGCCTCCGCCTTCTCCGTCAGGATCAATACCGGCAAATTGGCGCGGATGGCGCGGATATCGGAAAGAAGCGTTTCGCCCGCGATTCCGAGGGGCCAGCCATTGACGAGGACGGCGCCGACGTCGGCATTTTCCTCTTCCCTTAGCATCGCCGTGGCGGTCGCAGTGTCCGGCGCGCCAATCACCCACCAGCCAGCGCGTGCTGCAGTAGCGGTCACGATGCGTTTCTGGCCCGCGTCGCCGCCGATGAGAAGCAGGCAACGCGGCGTATCGGTGGCAAGTGCTGCATTGACGGTCATGAGACCGCCCCATAA
>DATDNN010000161.1:0-2384 GCA_036518255.1 Allosphingosinicella sp.
TGTCGGCATGGTCGGCACGCGCCTTTTCCACGGCCTCCGGCTTCGCCTTTTCGACGAAGGACGGGTTGTTGAGCCGTCCTGCCAACGAATCCCGTTCCTTCTCCGCCGCCTGCAACGCCTTTTCGAGCCGGGTCTTTTCCGCCGCGACGTCGATCACGCCTTCGAGCGGGAGGACAAAAGTCGCTTCGTCCACCACCACCTGCGCGGCGCCGCCCGCCGGGGCCGGATCAAGGCTGATCGTCTCAATCCTGGCAAGGCGCCGTATCGCCGCCTCCTGACGCTCCAGCCGTTCCGCGGTCATCGCTTCGGCATCGCGGACGTGAAGGGCGAGCTTGGCGCCCGGCGGCACCTGAAGCTCGGCCCGCGCGCCGCGAATGGCGCTGACGAGACGAATGAGCCAGTCGATCTCCGGCCCCGCCTCCGGATCGATCGCGCGGGCATCCGGCATCGGCCATTTCGCGAGGATCAGCGGCGTCGAACGCTCGCCCATCGCATGCCATAGCTCTTCGGTGATGAACGGCATGAACGGGTGGAGCATGACGAGGATCTGGTCGAGCACCCAGCCCGCCACCTCGCGGGTTTCGTCCGCGCCTTCGTCGCCCTGAAGCACCGGCTTGATCAGCTCCAGATACCAGTCGCAGAAGGTCGCCCAGACGAAATGATAGATGGCGTTGGCGCTCTCGTCGAAGCGGTAATCCGCCATGGCGAGGTCCAGGGCCTGTACAGTTTTCACCGTTTCGCCGACGATCCACTTGTTAACCGGAAGCGTCGCTTGCGGAGGATCGATCGTCTTCGATGCGCCGATGCCGTTTGACTGACAGAAACGCGCGGCGTTCCAGAGCTTGGTCGCGAAGTTGCGATAGCCCTCGATCCGCTTTTCATCGAGCTTGATGTCGCGCCCCTGGCTTTCCATCGCGGCGAGCGTGAAGCGCAGGGCATCCGCGCCATATTGATCGATAAGGCCCAAGGGATCGACCGTATTCCCCTTGGACTTCGACATCTTCTGCCCGTTCTTGTCGCGGACGAGGCCGTGGCAATAGACGGTGTCGAACGGCACCTCGCCCATGAAATGGATGCCCTGCATCATCATCCGGGCGACCCAGAAGAAGATGATGTCGAAGCCGGTGACGAGAACGGAGGTCGGATAATGGCGTCCTAAAAGCCCCTCCCCTGAAGGGGAGGGGAGGTTTTCGGGCCAGCCCATCGTCCCGAACGGCCAGAGCGCGGAGGAGAACCAGGTGTCGAGCACGTCCTGATCGCGCCAGATCGAAATTCCGAGCTTTTGATTGGCCTCAGCCTCAGTATTGCTGATGGGCACAAGAACTTCATCAGTCCAGAACCCAGCCTTACGGTATTCCTCCGTAGCAAGGGCGCGAGCCTGCTCCTCCGTCTCTGCAACAAAGACCTGGCGCTCCCCTCCTTGAGAGTTTCGAATAAGCTGACCGTCCCTTAGCTTTGGCCCATACCAGGCCGGTATCCGGTGCCCCCACCAGAGCTGGCGGGAGACGCACCAGGGCTGGATATTCTCCATCCAGTTGAAATAGGTTTTTTCCCAGGTCTGCGGCACGAACTTGGTCTTGCCGGACCGCACCGCATCGATAGCGGGCTTCGCGAGCGTTGCGGCGTCGACATACCATTGGTCGGTGAGCCAGGGTTCGATCACCACCCCCGAACGGTCGCCATAAGGCGTCTGGATCACCCGGTCCTCGACCTTTTCGAGGAGGCCCTGCGCCTCCAGCATCGCCTCGATCCTCTTACGCGCCTCGAAACGGTCGAGGCCGATCAGATCGGCGGGGACGAGCCCGTCCTGCGTCTGGCAGACCCGCGCCTCGGCATCGAGCATGTTGAGCATGTCGGCGGCCTTGATCCCAGCCCGCTTGCCCACTTCGAAGTCGTTGAAATCGTGCCCCGGCGTGATCTTCACCGCGCCAGATCCAAGCTCCGGATCGGCATGCTCGTCGGCGACGATGGGGATGAGGCGGCCGGTGATCGGCAGCTTCACCTGCTTGCCGATCCGCGCCTTGTAGCGTTCATCATCGGGATGCACGGCCACGGCCATATCGGCGAGCATCGTCTCGGGCCGCGTCGTCGCGACGTGGATGAAGCCCGATCCGTCCGCGAGCGGATATTTGAGGTGCCAGAACTTGCCCTGAACTTCCCTCGTTTCGACCTCGAGATCGGAGATGGCCGTCTTGAACTTGGGATCCCAGTTGACGAGCCGCTTGTCGCGATACGCGAGGCCGCGCTTGTAGAGCTCGACGAAGACATGCGTGACGGCGCGGGAGAAACCTTCGTCCATGGTGAAGCGCTCGTGGGCCCAGTCGCAGCTTGCGCCGAGACGGCGAAGCTGCCTTGTGATCGAGCCGCCCGATTGCGCTTTCCAT
>DATDNN010000162.1:0-3559 GCA_036518255.1 Allosphingosinicella sp.
TTGCGCGCCGGCGCGCCGCCGCCGCGACTTGGCTTTTCAATTATTTGAAATGCGCGAGCGGAGAGCCGATCAGCGCGGCAAGAACGTTGAGCCCGGTCGCCAGCATGCCGATTGCGACCATGGCTCCGATCGGGATGGCGAACATCCAGATCAGCGTGTCCTTATTCCCTAATGCATTCTGCCTTTCTCCCCTTTTCCGGAGAGGCCAGGAAAGGCGGCTTTCGGGGGCGCCCTCCGCATAATATGCGGCTTGCGCCTGCCTAAGATGCCGCCCGTCCGCCTCCCTTTCCAGTTCGCACTCAGCGAGGCCTTCTGGTTCGGGGAGGAGGGGGGCGTCGGCAATGTACGGCGATTGATATATCAATCGTTGATATGGCCCTTCTTCGGCCGCAAGCATGCAGGCGGCCTCGATCCGGCTTGATGCCCCCAGCGCTTGCATGGCAATTCTCAGGCGCTGATCGACGGTGTGGGAGGAAACACCGAGTTGGCGTGCGATGTCTTTCGAAGACATGTGCCGGTAGACCATGCGCAGGCAGGTCTTTTGCCCTTCGGTGAGGCGGCCAAGTCCTTCTGAATTCACGTGCCGATGATAACCGCTCTTTGGCGGAGTTGCACCTCTTTCAGAAGGCGCGGTCCACCGCACAATTGACTCGGATCGCCGCCTGTTCATTGCAGGGTAAGGCGGAACAAGGTTAGTCCTCCCGGCACTTGCGTTCCCCGGGGGTTATTCATGCACAAGCTTTTCCTGAACCTGTTGGCCGTGGGGGGGCTCGTTTTGAGCGGCCCGGCTTTTGCCCAGATCACGACCATCGATCCAAACGATGCGGGCGAATATGAGCCTGCCGTTGACGGCCCGGTCCAGGCGCCGCAGAGCCAGAATGATCCCGCCCCCTCAACTGATCACACGTCGGCCGTGTCGGGCGAGTATGTGCCCGTCGACAGCGGGCCGCAGGAAGCGGCCGCAACACCATCGGCAACGGTTGCTGCGCCTCAGCAGGATGCCGCCGCGCGCGCCAGCGCCGCCGTCAGCAGTGCCGTGCCGCGCAGCAATGTGTTCCAAGCCGCCGAAGGTGTATTTGGGCGCGGGGCCGAAGGACTGGCCGGGCTGATCGAAAACATTCTGAAAAAACAGGGCGAACCGACAGCTTATATTACCGGCCGCGAAGCCGGAGGCGCCGTCGTCGTCGGCCTTCGCTACGGCTCGGGCACGCTCCACCATCAGGTTCAGGGCGACAGCCCGATTTATTGGACGGGGCCTTCCGTGGGCCTCGACTTCGGAGCCGATGCCAACAAGGTATTCGTTCTCGTTTATAATGTGAACGACAAGGCGGAAATGCTGCAGCGTTTCGGCGCGGCGGAAGGCAATGCCTATGTCGTGGGGGGCTTCACCGCTTCCTACCTGCGCAATGGCGATAAGGTGCTAATCCCCATCCGTATGGGCGTCGGCGTTCGCCTTGGCGTCAATGCCGGCTACATGAAGTTTTCGGAAAAGGGCAAGTGGTTCCCCTTTTGACGGTTTAGCTGAAGTCGACGAATTCGCCTGAAGCATGATCTTGACGATTTTGTCGTCGCGAAACTCGGGCCTAGCTCGGCTGGGATCTAGGGCATCCATATTGTGCCCTAATTCAGGATAAGATCGTAGTTCGCTATACTCCTGGCGGACGGGTTTTCTTTCCTCGCTCCTATCCCTAAGTCGTTCGGTATGCTTGGAACCACGCTCATCGACCGCGCTGTCCTTCGCCTCACCGGCGAGGATGTGCGCGGATTCCTCCAGGGGCTCGTATCCAACGATGTCAATGCGCTGGCTGAGCACCGGCCTCTTTGGGCGGGCCTCCTGACTCCCCAGGGTAAAGTCTTGTTCGACTTCATTCTCTGGGCGGATGATGGGGACGTGCTGGTCGATTGCGAGGCCGATCAATCCGAGGCCTTATGCCGGCGCCTCACCCTTTACCGCCTCCGCCGTCCCATCGCGATCGCGCGGGACGAAGCTCTCGCCGTACACTGGTCTGTTGTAGGCGAGTATCCGTTTGACCCCCGCCTACCCGCGCTCGGCCACCGCTGGCTCGCCGCGCCGGGCGGGGCGGCGGAAGGTTGGGTGGAGCATCGCCTGCGCCTCGGCGTCACGGAAGGTGTTGCCGAGCTGGGGCAGGACAAGACGCTCTGGCTGGAATGCAATGCGGCGGAACTGAACGGCGTCAGCTTCACTAAGGGTTGCTATGTCGGCCAGGAAAATACCGCTCGCATGAATTATCGATCGAAGGTGAATCGCCGTCTCGTCGTGGTGCCCGCGGATAAGCCTGGTGACCGGACGCGGGCTTACTATCCCGAACTCGGCCTGGCGGTCGAACATCGCCGGATCGACGATCTTGGCGGGGCGATCATTCCGGAGTGGCTGAAACCCGCTCTTTCCTGACGATCCGGGCCAGCGCGGTGAGGCCGATGCCCATCCAGATGACGTTCAATATCGCGGAAGGCATTGCGCCATGCCAGGCGCTGTTGATGACGAAGCCCCCGGCGCCGATCACGTTCAAGGCTTGATAGAGGCGTGAATTGCCATTCAGCCGCCCGGCTGTGAGCAGGAGATAGGCGGCGAGGATCGTCACGGCGCCGATCCAGCCGACGATTTCGACCGCTATCTGCATCCGTAGCCGCTCTTCAGAGCACGGGGGCCGATATCGCAATACCAGACGTCGGTCGCGCCAACCTGCTGACGGACGAGCGACCAGTGGCCTTTATCGAAGCGGAGCATGGCCGTGACTTCGAGCGTCAGCCTGTTCCCATAATCGGGAACATAGGCCCAGCCGTTGATATAACCGCCGCCCTTCCGGCGCGGGTCGGCGACGACGAAGGCCCAGCCGTCCTGAACCCTGATCGTCTTGATGAGGAAGACGACATTGGGGCCGAGCTGGGCCTCTATCGACGGGCGCAACGCGTCGAGGATCGCCTCGCGTTGCGCGGTGCCGCGGGCCGGGGCCGCCGTGGCGTTCACCGGCCCTTTCGAAGGCGCGGCGTGGCAGGGCACAGGAAGGAGCAGAAGCCCCAGGCAAGCGCCCAGCCATGCCTTTCCCCGCCTCATCAGGCGGCGAGGTTCCGCAGAACGTAGTGGAGAATGCCGCCGCCCCGGTAATATTCCAGTTCATTCACCGTATCGATCCGGCAGCGCGCCGTGAAGGCGAAGGTGGAACCGTCGGCGCGGGTGACCTGGACCTCGACATCCTGGCGCGGCTTGAGGTCCGCGACGCCGGTGACAGTGAAAGTCTCGTCGCCGGTGAGGCCGAGGCTCTCGCGGTTCTCGCCGGGCTGGAACTGGAGCGGCAGCACGCCCATGCCGACGAGGTTGGAGCGGTGGATGCGCTCATAGGTTTCGGCGATGACGGCGCGGACGCCGAGGAGATTGGTCCCCTTCGCCGCCCAGTCGCGCGACGAGCCGGTGCCATATTCCTTGCCCGCCAACACCACCAGCGGAGTGCCTTCCGCTTTGTAGCGCATGGCGGCGTCGTAGATGGGGAGGACTTCGCCGGTGGGGACGTGGCGGGTGACGCCGCCCTCGATGCCGGGG
>DATDNN010000163.1:0-4100 GCA_036518255.1 Allosphingosinicella sp.
GGTCTGCGTGATGAGATAGCCGTCCGGCGACACCCGCACCGATCCGACGCCGCCGAGCGTGGTGATGAAGCCTTCGAGACCCGCATAGGTGCGGCGGGTGGACAGATAGACGCCGGCATAATCCTTCGCCTTCTTGGCGAGCGACGGATCGCCCTTGCGCTGGATCGGGCCGGAGCCGCCGAAATATTGCGCGACGAGTTCCGGCAGGCGGGTCGCGAGCGGGCGACCCGTATCGGTGTTGGTCGCAACAAAAATGCCGATCCCCATGTCAGGGATCAGCACCATGTTGCTCAGGAAAAAGCCCGTCGCGCCCGCATGGCCATAGCCGGTGAGGCCTGGGGCCAGCGGGCTCACCATATAGCCATGCGCCCAGCTCGCGCCCCAGGGTCCGCTCATCGGCGTGCGGAAGGCCTTGGCGGCCGCCGGTCCATAAAGCGGCGCCCCGCCCGCGAGCTGCGCCTGCATGTAGCGGGCGATGGCGGCGGCGCTGGCCGAACCGCTGCCCGCCGGCCCGACATTGGAGATATATTCGAAGCCGTGCGGGGCGAAGGTGCCGCCCGCCCAGCTATATCCGGTCGCCACGCGCGCGGCGAGCGCGGCGGGCATCGGCGCGGGCAGGCCCTTGGCGGGCGCATAAGGCTCACGGAACGTCGCGTCCCCCGAAATGCCTAGTGGGGCGAGAATGTCGCGCTCCACCAGCGCCGGATAGTCGATGCCGTTCAGATGGGCGACGATCGCGCCCGCGAGCGCTGCGCCGTAATTGGAATAAGCAGGCGCCACCCCGGCCTCGCGCACGCGGCGCGGGCGATAGCGGGCGAGATACTCCTCAAGCGGCAGCAGCTTCGCGCCGCTGCCCGCGAGCATGTAGCCAAGGCCATTATCCTCGAAGCCCGCGCCATGCATCATCAGGTCGGCGACCCGCACCGGCTTCTTGAAGCCCGCATCCGGCAGGCGCAGCGCGGCGGGGAGATAGTCGTTCACCGGCGCATCCAGGCGCACGCGGCCCCGCTCCACCTCCCGCATCAGCAGGATCCAGGTGAAGGTCTTCGACAGGGAGCCGATGCGGAACAATGTCCTTTCGGGATCGACAGCGATACCCTTGGCGACATCCGCCTGACCGTAGCCTTTCAGGAGAAGCGGGCCGTTGGCATCCGCCACCGCCACGGCGACGCCGGCGATATGATCGGTACGCATCGCATCCTGCACGATGCCATCGATGAAGAGCTCAAGGTCGCGGGGCGCTGGCGCGGAGCGCGCCGCGGGCGTGCGCGGAACGGGCGGCGCGGCGGTTTGCGCGCCGATCGTCGGCGTAGCCGCGACGGTGGCGATGGCCGCCAGCATATGGATCAATCGCTTCACTCGTGCCTCCCCAACCAAGGCAGATCAAAACTATCCTATACAGGATATAATGATCCTATTCAGAAAACTGTCAAACTCGGAATTTCGTCCATGTCACTTCGCCGCCTGGCGATGCCGAGACGCCACACTCCAAGCGTGAGGAGCGGCGCGATGTAGAGAATGAGAAATGTGAGAGCGAGGAGCGGGTAGCCCTCTGCGATCAGCGCGATCAGGCCGAATCGCCCGGCGACGAAAATGGCGATGACGAGGAGCGACAGGCTCGCCCCGAGCCGCATGGCCGGCGTGAAGGTGCGGCCGCGTTGTTCCGCTAGCCCCGCCAGCCGTTCGTTGACCGCGTTGACGATGCCCGCCCCGCTTTCGAGGAGCGCCGAAAAGATCATGAGCTGGAACAGCAGGCGGAAGGCGGGCAGGCCGAGCTGCGCCAGCAGATAATCGGACGGCAGCGCCTGGTCCGCTATCTCCGCCTGGAAAGCCGCCATGCAGATGAAGAAGAGGATCGCCGGCAGAATGGCGAGCGGTCCGGCGAGGAGCCCGGCGACCAGCGCATCCTTCTGGCTGGTGAAATGCCGCACCACCGGAAGGATCACGACCGCGCCGATGATGTTGTAGCCCGCATAAGTGAGGCCGCCCATCGCCCAGCCGGATCCCGGCGGGGCCGCCGCGAACGCCGCCCCGATCCGGTCGCCGAAACGGAGGGCGACGATGATGATGAGCAGCACGTAGACGCCGTAAAGCAGGTAGGAGACATATTTGAACAATTGCTCCACCGCCCGGTTGCCGAAGGCGGTGAAGCCCGCAATCGCTGCCGCGAGGGCGAGGGTTCCGGCGAGGTTCGGCAGCCCGATCGCCGCCGCAATCTCCCCCGCCGCCGCGCCGAACACGGAAAGGATGAGGATGAGAAAGCCGATATAGGCGACCTCGAAAATCACCCAGAAAGGCCCGAGCAGGCTTTTGAAGAAGCTGCGATAATCCTCGCTGCCGATCATCCGGGCATAAGCGAAGGTGAGGGCGCAGATGAGGCTCCACAGGCAGGCGGCGAGCAGCATGCCCATAAGGCCGCCCACCGGCCCGCTCGGCACGAAGAACTCAACCAATTCGCGGCCCGTCGCATAGCCGCCGCCGATCACCACCGCCTTGAAGGCGAAGCCGGGCAGCAGGAAGCGCTGGAAGAGGCTCGGCCGCGCGGTCATCGCAGAACCTCCGCCGCCGCTTCGGCGCGGACGACCGCGCCGTTGAGGCAGAGGAGCGCGAGCGCCGATGCCCCGGCGACGAACCCGGCCAGCAGGAAGAAGACGGGCGCGCCGAGGGCGGTCCACAGGCTGCCGAATAGACCGGCGAGCAGATTGCCCGCGAAGCCCGCGAAGAACCAGGTGGCGATGGCGGTGGCGGCATAACCCGCAGGCGCAAGGCGGCCGAACAGGCCGAGGCCGACCGGCAGGATCTGAAGTTCGCCCGCCGTCATGATGAGGAAGAAGAGGAGGAGCCAGGGCCAGCCCGCGCGCGCATCGCCGAGAACCGACAGACTGAGTGCGGCGGCGAGCAGATAGGCGAGCGCGACGACGCCCGCGCCCATCGCCATGCGCCGCGCGGTGGGGATGGGCCGCTTGTTCTTTTCCCGCGCCATCCAGAAAGCGAGGAGCAGGGGCGTCAGGGCGAAAACGAGCAAAGGATTGAGCGACTGGAACCAGGTCATGGGTATCTCTACCCCCGCGCCGATCCCCCGGTCGATATCCGTGTCGATCCACAGGGCGACGGTATTGCCCATCTGTTCGTAGGCGATGCGGAAGAGCACCACCGCCGCCATGACGGCGAGGAGGATGGCGAAACGGCTCTTCACGAGATCGCGCGATGCGGCGGGCTCCGCCCGGACGGCGGCGCGGACCGGATCGGCGGGCAGATACCGTCCGCCCGCGATATAGACGGCAAGGCCCGCCACCATGCCGAGCCCCGCCGCGCCGAAGCCCCAGTGCCAGCCATAGGTTTCGCCAAGGAAACCGCAGGCGAGCGGCGCGAGGAAGGCGCCGAGATTTATCCCGACATAATAGATGTTGTACGCATTCTTGCGGCGCGGATCGGACGGGCCGTACAGCCCCTCGATCTGGCCCGGCAGGCTCGGCAGGAACAGGCCGTTGCCGATGGCGATGGTGGCAAGCGCAAGCAGGAACAAGGGCTCGAACGCCATCATGAAATGGCCGAGCGCCATGATCGAACCGCCGATCACCACCGCGCGGCGGCGGCCGAGCCAGCGGTCGGCGACGATCCCGCCGGCGATCGGCGTCAGATAGACGAAGGCGGTATAGAGGCCGTAGAGGATCGACGCTTGCTGCTGCGCGATCATGAGCTGCTTCGTCATATAATAAACGAGCAGGGCGCGCATGCCGTAGAAGGAGAATTTCTCCCACATTTCTGTGAGGAAAAGGACGGTCAGCCCGCGCGGCTGACCGAACCAGTCGGACGCCGTGTCGTGGGTCAGGCCCCGAGACATGAATCCACCAGCCGTTCGAAGGCCGGCCCGCCCCGGATCGGATCGGCGACCGGCAGGCCGAGCCGGTCAGCCTCGCTTTTCAGCAGCCGTATCGCATCGGCCTCGGCGAGCTTCGATGTGTTGAGGCTGACGCCGCCGCAGCGCACGCCGGGATTGACCCGGCGGGCGAGGAGGAGATTGGCCTCGATCGCTTCTTCGACCGACGGCAGGGCGAATGCGCCCGCGCCCACCATCCGCGCCCGCCCAGGCTCGTGGC
>DATDNN010000164.1:0-2028 GCA_036518255.1 Allosphingosinicella sp.
GCGGTCGCCATGCTTCCAGCTCTGTACGATCTCCGGCGTCAGCGTGTCGAGGTTGACGCGCTTGGCTTCCTTTGACGGCGTCCAGTTGACGTCCGGCCAATCCTCCAGCTTCGGCGTTTCGAGATAGGCGGGGCCGGAGCCGTCCAGCACGAAATGGGCGTGGCGGGTCGCCGCGCAATTGGGGATCATCGCGATCGGCTTCGACGCCGCGTGCGTCGGCCAATCCAGAATCTTGACGTCGAGGATCGTCGCGAGGCCGCCAAGGCCCTGCGCGCCGATGCCAAGCGCATTCACCTTGTCGAACAATTCGATGCGCAATTCCTCGATGTTGTTCTGCGGCCCGCGCGCCTTCAATTGCGCCATGTCGATCGAGCCCATCAGGCTTTCCTTGGCGAGCAGCATCGCCTTTTCCGCCGTGCCGCCGATGCCGATGCCGAGCATACCGGGCGGACACCAGCCCGCGCCCATTTGCGGCACCATTTCCAATACCCAGTCGACGATGGAATCGGACGGGTTCAGCATCTTGAACTTGGACTTGTTCTCGCTGCCGCCGCCCTTGGCCGCGACGGTGATGTCGACATTATTCCCCGGCACCATTTCCACGTGCATGACGGAGGGGGTGTTGTCCCTGGTGTTGACGCGGCTGAAGGCAGGATCGGCCAGGATCGACGCGCGCAGCGGATTTTCCGGATTGCGATAGGCGCGGCGGACGCCTTCATCGACCACCGCCTGCAGGCTCATCTTGCTGTCGAGCAGGCATTCCTGCCCCCATTTCACGAACACCGTGACGATGCCGGTATCCTGACAGATCGGCCGGTGGCCTTCGGCGCACATGCGGCTGTTGGTGAGGATCTGGGCGATAGCGTCCTTGGCGGCGGGCGATTCCTCGGCCTCATAAGCCTCGCCGAGCGCCCTGATATAATCCATCGGGTGATAGTAGGAGATATATTGAAGGGCGTCGGCGACGCTCTCGATGAGGTCGGCCTCGCGGATGATGGTCGTCACGTCAGGAATCCCGCTGAAGATGATGTCGCGGCACTTCTAGCGGGAAGGCGGCTCCAGCGGGAGAGGGAGAATGGCGCCGCTTACGACTTGGCGGCGTTCTTCGCATCCTGGCTGCTCGGCTTCCTGTCGAGATCCAGGAAATCCAGGCCACATTCCTTGCGCTGCGACTGATAAGCGAGGGCCTTGTAACTGCCCTTGAGTTCCGCGAATTCCTGCGCCTTCACGCCGTCCCCCTTGAGGAAGAACAGGGTCGGCAGGAACAGGACGGCGCCGACGCCCATCTTCACTTTGTCGGTGTTCGCGCGGCGGTTCAGCGACTTGTAGAGCGTGTCAGCCCGCTGTTCGATGGCAGCGCGTTCAACAAGGATGTCATCGCAGCTATAAGGCTCATATTTGATCGGCGAGACATAGGCGGCATCGATGCTCTTCGGGCTCGACGCGCAGGCGGCGAGCATCGCAGTGGCCATTGTCAGTCCCGCAACCGATTTCACGTTCCGGCGCATGATCCCTCCCCTCGTCATCGCTACCACAGCAGAAATAACATGAACGGAAGCCTACCGCATCCGCCTGCATCGACGAAGATGCGCCACGCCATCGACAAGTCAGCCAATCGCCTCGACGAAACCCTCATTTCCGGCGACGAACATTTTCGTCGTCGACGAACGGACCTTACAGGCTCTTCAGCAGGTCGGCCGCGAAGGCCGACAATGTGTCGTCGCGCGCGCCCATCACGATGATGCGGTCTCCGGGCTTCGCAAGAGCGGCGATGCGGCGGCCAGCCTCGGCGCGGTCGGGCACATGTTCGGCGCGGCGCCCGGCGGCGAGCACGCCCGCAACGATCGCCTCGCTGCCGATGCTCCTGTCCACCGTTCCGCCGAAATAGGCGGGATCGGGCAGGATCAGCACATCCTCCGTCTGCATATTCTCGACGAAGCACTGGATCAGCTCCCGCCCCATGACCTTCAAGGGACCGTAGCCGTGCGGCTGGAAGAGGATGAGAAGACGTCCCGGAAAGGCGTGGAG
>DATDNN010000165.1:0-12989 GCA_036518255.1 Allosphingosinicella sp.
GCCGCCGCTGACAAAAGAAGGAGCGCGAGCGCGACGGTGACGGTCACCGCGCCCCCGCCACCGCCACCACCGCCACCGCCACCGCCACCGCCCGTGGCGATTTCGATCAGCCCCACCACGGCGAGCGTGACGACGGGCGCCGCGCAGCAATTCGCCTGCAATGTGACGGGCAGCACCAACACCGCCTGCACCTTTGCCGTACAGGAAGGCGCGGCCGGCGGCACCGTTTCGGCGGCCGGCCTCTACACCGCACCCGCCACGGCCGGCACCTATCATGTGATCGCAACTGCGGCGGCCGATACGACGAAGAAGGCGAGCGCGACGGTCACCGTGAGCAACGTCACCAGTCCCGCCTCCACCACCTGGGTCACCGGCTATTATGGCGGATACTTCTGGGAAAGCCTCTATCCGCCTGAAGAAGTGGACATGTCGGCCATGACCCATTTCGTCTTCGCGCGCATCGCGCCCGGCGGCGGCTCGCTCGGCGGCACGCCCGGCACCATCGTCGAAGGCGCGGGCTCCGCGCACGAACCCAATCCCTTCGCGCCCGATCCGAATGTGCCGGTGGACGATTGGCTGGTCGCGCGGGCGCATGCCGCGGGCACCAAGGCCCTGCTCATGTTCGGCGGCGACGGCGACGACGGCATCGGCTTCAATCTGTCGAGCTCGGATGCGCTGCGCCCGGGCTTCGTGAAGAAGGTCGTCGATTATCTCGTCGAGCACAATTATGACGGCATCGACATGGACTGGGAAAACCGTCTGCTCGACGGCTGCCCGGCCAGCGAATGCGGCGTCGCGATCAACGGCCAGGAATCGGTTCGCCGCCTTGTCCAGCTGACCAAGGATATCCGCGCGGAGGCGAATAGCCGTCCCCGCTATCAGAACAACCCGATCATCATTACCTTCGCTCATTATGTGAAGAGGAAGGGCGAGGCGGTCGAACCCTATCAGGTGCAGATGGGCCAGATTGTCGATCAATATAATATGATGAGCTACGGCGTCGGCTCGACCTGGTTCGGCGCGGGCTGGGCTTCTTGGTTCACCAGCCCGATCTACGGCGCTTATTATGGCGACTCCAGCGCGCCGGTCGATCTCGACAGCAGCATCGCCGCCTATGTGGCGGCCGGCATTCCGCGGAGCCGGATCGGCATCGGCATCGGCTTCTACGGCGTTCCCTACGGCCCGCCGATCACCGGGCCGCGCCAGGCGACCGATGGCGTCGACGCCTATTTCTCGATCAACGATCTGCCCTGGGCCTATTACGAGCTGAAGAAGCGGGGCTTCCTCGATCACGGCACCTATACCTTCGATCAGGTCGCGCAATCGGCCTACCGCTCCTATCCGGGCGGCGGCTATAGCGACGGGGATTATCCGGCGATCGGCTACCTCTCCTACGAGAACGGCCAGTCGATCCAGGCCAAGGGCAAATATGTCCGCGAAACCGGTGCTGGCGGTACGATCATCTGGCTGCTCAACTACGGCTATGTCTCGACCCGTCCGGACGGGAAGCAGGGCACCAACACGCCGCTCGCGGACGTGAAATGCGCCTTCCTGCAGCGCGGCTGCCCGGGGCCCATGACCCCGTAACGGCCGAACCGCACGGCATATTGAAGGGCCGCTCCCTCCCCGGAAGGAGCGGCCCTTTCTTATGTTCCCCGTGAGGTGGGTAAGCTATCGGCAGCGGCGCCCATTGCCAGGGTGCGGCGATCCCGTTTAGGAAACGGCATGACCAGCACCAATGCGCAGCCCGCGCCCGCAATTTCCCGCTCCCTCTTCGTCTTTTCGATCCTCTACGGGGGCATGGTCTGCATCGCCGGGGTTCTCGGCAACAAGCAGGTGACTTTGGGGCCGGTTTCCGGGCTCGGCCATCTGTTCGGCGTCGGGCCGCTGGCGGTGGAGGCGGGGATCTTCGCCTTCCTCCTCCTCGTCGTGCTGTCGAGCGCGGTGGCGGAACTGCACGGGCGGGATCGCGCCAATGCGCTGGTCCGCATCGGCTTCGTGCCGCTCATCGTGTCGATCCTGCTCTCGATCCTGGTGCTGGCCGCCCCGGCCGCCGAGGATATGGACCCGGCCCGACGCGACGCCTTCGCCCTGATGATGGGCGGAACGCCGCGCATCTGGCTCGGCGGGATTATCGCCTACGGCATTTCGCAGACGCTGAACGTCACCATCTTCGCGGCCCTTAAAGGGCGCGAAGGCAGCCGCCTTCTCTGGCTCCGCGCCGGCCTTGCCAGCATCCTCAGCCAGATCGTCGATACGCTTTTGTTCGTGACCATCGCCTTTTACGGCGTCTTCCCGATCGGCCAGCTCCTCGTCGGCCAGATGGCGGCCAAGGTCGTCCTCTCGGCCGTTCTCGTCCCGCCCTTCATCTATCTCTTCGTCGCCCTCGGCAAACGCCTGGACCGGGCCGCTTAACCCCCTCTCCCGCTTGCGGGAGAGGGAACTTAGCGGAACGGCGGCTCGTCGAAGCTGCGGAGCTTGCGCGAATGGAGCTTGTCGCCCTCCTGGCGGAGGATCGACAGGGTTTCGATGCCGATGCGTAGATGCTGGCTGATCGCCCGCTCGTAAAAGCTGTTCGCCTGCCCCGGCAGCTTGATCTCGCCATGGAGCGGCTTGTCCGATACGCAAAGGAGCGTCCCATAGGGGACGCGGAAGCGATAGCCCTGCGCCGCGACCGTTGCCGATTCCATGTCGATCGCGACCGCGCGGCTCTGGTTGAAGCGGAGCGCCGACTGGGCGTAGCGCAGCTCCCAATTCCGGTCGTCGGTCGTGACCACCGTGCCGGTGCGGAAGCGCCGCTTCAGATCCTTTGGCTCCTCGCCGGTAATGGCGAGCGCGGCGTTGAACAGGGCCTGCTGCACTTCGGCGATGGCGGGAATGGGTATCTCCACCGGCAGCACGTCGTCCAGCACATGGTCGTCGCGCAGATAAGCGTGGGCGAGCACATAGTCGCCGATCGTCTGGCTGGGGCGCAGGCCGCCGCAATGGCCGATCATCAGCCAGGCTTCGGGCCGCAGCACGGCGAGGTGATCGCAGATCGTCTTCGCGTTGGACGGGCCGACGCCGATATTGACGAGCGTCACGCCATTCCCGTCCGGCGCCATCAAATGATAGGCCGGCATCTGGTGCTTGCGCCAATTGCCGTTCGCCACCAGCGCCTCGGCGTCCGGCGTGTCCTTGGTGACGACGACGTTCCCCGCCGCCGACAGCGCCGTATAGGGGCTCCCCTCCCGGTTCAGTTCCGCGACCGACCAGCGGACGAATTCGTCCACGTAGCGGACATAGTTGGTGAAGAGGATGTAGCGCTGCGTATGTTCGGCGGGCGTGCCGGTATAGTGGCGCAGCCGCGCCAGGCTGAAATCGACGCGCGGCCCGTCGAACAAAGCGAGCGGCCGGGGCGCTTCGGGCGCCTGGATCCAGATGCCGTCCGCAATCTCGTCGCCGATATGGGCAAGGTCGGTCGTCGGGAACCAGCGGCTGAGTTCGGCCGCATGCACGCTGTCGAGCCGCAGATCGTCCGATCCGTCGAGGACGTAGGGATAGGGAATCTCGCTCGGGGATAGGCCGACCGAAATCTCCACCTGATAGTCGCGGACCAGATAGGCCAGCTGTTCGGCGAGATAGTCGCGGAACATGTGCGGCCGGGCGATGCTGATTGCATAGCGGCCGGGCTGATTAAGGCGCGCGAAGGCGCGGCCGGGAAACTCCACCACTTGGTCATGGCGATAATCGATGCGCAGCTCGGGATAGGCGAAGATGCCCTTGGCCCGTTCGGCCGGGTCGGGCCGCTCGCCGCATTTGAGGTATAGCGCGAGCGCGGAGCGGAGCTGCGCCACGGAGCGGTCGGAAATTTCGCAAAGCTGGTCGATCAGGCCGGGAATCGCATCGGCCCCTGTTTTCTTCTCTTCTCTATACATGGAGGGCAGGTGCCAGAAATCGCCCCTTTGCGCCAGTGCTTGCAAACTGCACCGCCGTGCTCCTGCGAAGGCAGGAGCCCCCCGGCGTTCATCCCAATAGGATCTCGTGTCCAAATCGAAGCCCCAGCCGGCCGTCCTGCGCGGTGCGCACGAAGGCCTGGATGGGCGAGCAGCGGTCGAACTGGACGACGATCGTCTCGCCAAGGCGCGGGCGGATCGGGCATTCGATCATCGTCCCGCGCGAGGAGATGTCGAGCACCTGTGCCGGAAAGCGATGGCCGCGGAACAAGAGCATCGCGCCTGCCACCGCCGCGCCGCACGGCTCACCGCCCTCGGCGACCGGCTTCATTCCCGCGACGGCCGTCGAGGCACCGAGCACCTCTTCCTTGCGCATAGCCAGCATCACGAAAACCCCTGTTGCTCCCGATTGCACCATGAAGGGAAAGGGTTAACGATGGGTTAGCGCGAAAAGAGCCCCTCCCCTCGATGGAGAGGGCCAATTCCCTCTCCCCTTCAGGGGAGAGGGTTAGGGAGAGGGGGGAGTCGGGAACGCCTGCGCGAAGGCCCCCATCATTCCCCTCTCTCCATCTCTCTCCCCTGAAGGGGGAGAGAGGGCCGTCCTCACTTCTCCCAATAATAAGGCTGGCGCTTGCGGTCGCCCGTCACTTCCTCATTGAGCGTCGCGGCGTCGTAGAGGCGGCCGTTCAGCATCACCTTGGCGATCTTGTCGGTGTTGCGGATGTCGGCCGTGGGGTCCGCATCCAGCACGACCAGGTCGGCGAGCTTGCCCACCTCCAGCGATCCGATGTCCTTGAAGCCCAAGGCCTTTGCCGGATTGATCGTCGCGGTCTTCAGCGCATCGATCGGCGCCCAGCCGCCCCGGCCGAACGACCACATGTCCCAGTGGAGGGCGAGGCCCTGCTGCTGGCCATGGCCGCCCGCGCTCACCGTCACGCCATGTTCGGCGAGGAGCTTCGCGGTCCGCGCGCTCACCGCGTCGGCATAATCCTCTTCCGGCGCCTTCATCACGCGGACGAGTTCGGGGTTGAGCTGGCTCGCGGGCGCATGTTTGGTGAGCAGCGGGTGCTTCCACACATCGGTATGCGCGATCCAATAGGGCTCGGCCCCCGGCCCGCCATAGGTGACGCCCAATGTCGGCGTGTAGGCGACCTTGGTGCTGCCGTAGAAATCGAGCACGTCCTTGTAGAGCATCGACTGCGGGATATTATGCTCCAGCGTCGTATTGCCGTCGGCGACGAGCGCGATGTCCATGTTGAAGAGCGATCCGCCCTCCGGCACCACCGCGATCCCCTCCTTCTGCGCGGCGGCGACCACCTGCTGGCGCTGTTCGCGGCGCGGCTGGTTGTAATTCTTGATGCTGTGCGCGCCTTCCGCCTTCAGACGGCGGACATGGGCGAGCGCATCCTCGAAACTGTCGATGGCGGCATAGCGGCCCGGCATCTTCGCGCCGTAGACGATTTCGCCGGAGGAGAAGATGCGCGGGGCGAGGATCAGGCCCGCCCGCTGCATTTCGCCTGCCGGGAAGATCTCGCTCGCCGTGCTCGACGGATCGTGGATGGTGGTGACGCCGAAGGCGAGGTGCGCCATCTCCTCCCAATTCTGCTGCGGGATGAGGTCGTCCTCGCCCTGCGGCCCGTGGGCATGGGCGTCGATGAAACCGGGAACGATCGTCTTGCCGGCAAGGTCGACCACCTTCGCGCCTTCGGGAATCGCGACCTGTCCGCGCGGCCCCACCGCCTTGATGCGGTTGCCGTCGATCAGGATCACGCCGTCCTCGACGATGCCGCCCTTGGCATCGGCCATGGTGACGATCTTCGCGCCGGTGAGGGCAACCAGACCCTGCGGCTTGTCGGCCCGCGCCGCGACCGCCAGCGACACGCCGCTCTTGGGCGCCGCATATTTGGGCGCCTCGCCCCCGGTGCTGATCATCGCCCCCGCATCCGCCGTGTAGAGCGTCGGCCCGAGGCTCCAGCTGAGCGACCGGCCGTTGGCCCAGCGCAGATATTGTCCGCCGTCACCGCTCGCCTTGGTGACCGGCAGCTGCGTGCCCTTGGCCCCAACATCCAGCGTCTTGGCACCGTCGAAGAAAGGCGTCACGAACACGCTGTAATTTTCGCGGAAGGCGATGGCGTCGCCCGTGGGCGCGACTTCATAGCCGGTGACCATATTGCCCTGCGCGTGGACGCGCTCGTCCTTGCCGTTCATGTCGACGCTGACCAGCTTCAATTTCTGATCGCCGCGCCGCTCGAGGAACAGGCGATCGCTGCCCGCTCCGAAATGCGGATTGCCGCCGTCGCGGGTGACGAGCACCGGCGCGCCGCCCGACGCCGCGACCTTGAAGATGCCATTGTCTTCCGACCAGCTTTCGGCGGTGAGGCCGCCCGATCCCGAACGTTCGAACACGATGGTTCTGCCGTCGGGCGAAAAGGCAGGGCGGCGATAATGGCCGGGCGTGTCGGTCACCGTGCGCAGGTCCGATCCATCCGCCGCCACGGTGCGGATTTCACCAAGCCGCTGGTCGTTCCAGCTGACGAAGGCGATGCGGCTGCCGTCGCGCGACCAGGCCGGGAAGAGCTGGAAGTCGCCATCAGCGGCGGTAAGCAGCCGCGGCGCACCCGCGCCCATATCCTTGATGTAGAGCCGCCCGAGGCTTTCGAAGACCACCTTCGATCCGTCCGGCGAAACCGAGGCGAAGCGCGGCATCTTCGTTGTGAAGCCGTCCGGCGCAACCTCCACTACCGGCCGCACCGGATCGACGACGTCGCGCGTGTCGGAAATCTGGAAGGGGATTTCGGCGGCGTTCGATCCGTCCGCGTCCACCCGGCGGATCTTGCCGCCCGCCCAGAAGACGATGGAGCGGCTGTCCGGCGTCCAATCCATATTTGGGTAGAGGCCGGTGACACCCCAGGTTTCCTGCATGTCCTGATCGAGCGCGTCATAGATCTTGCGCTCTTCGCCGGACTTCAGATCCTTCACATAAAGCTTGGACTTGGCCCGTTCGCGCCGGACGAAGGCAAGATAACGGCCATCCGGCGACGGCGCGGGCCGCACAGATCCGCCGGGGCCCGACACAGCCGTGGAGCGCTCGCCCGTTTTCAGCTCATAGCGTTCGATGTCGAACAGGTCGGTATTCGAATTCTGCGCATATTCGAACGTGTTGCCGGGCGTCACGTTGCGCGTGAAATAGATGGCGTCTCCCTTGGGGCTGAAGGTCGGTTCGCCAAGCTCCTTCTGAATCTGCTGATTGGGCCGTTCGACCAGCGCCACGCCTTCGCCGCCGCCGACATGGTAGAGCCACACTTCACCCGTTCCGAGCGAGCGCTGCGTCGTGAAATGCTTGCGCGCTGCGATATATTTGCCGTCCGCGCTCCAGCTCGGATTGTTCAAAAGCGTGAACTTCTCCTTGGTGAGCTGGCGCTTGTCCGCGCCGTCCACGTTCATGATCCAGATATTGTCGCCGCCGCCCCGGTCGGAGGTGAAGGCGATCTGCCGGCCGTCGGGCGAGAAGCGCGGCTGCACCTCGAATGCGATGCCCTCGGCGATCCGCGTCGCCTTACCGCCGGTGATCGGCATGGTGTAGATGTCACCCAGCATGTCGAAGGCAATGGTCTTGCCGTCCGGGCTCACATCCACGTTCATCCACGTGCCTTCGGTGGTGTCGACCTTCACCGGCCGGGTCTTGAGCGGCGGCTTCATCACGTCCCACTTGGCCGCCTCCTTGTCGGCGGCGAGCGCGGTGGTGGAAAGAAGGAGGGCGGAGAAAGCGGCGAGATTCCTGATCATACGAAAGACTCCGAAACTGGCAGATGTGCCCCGGCGAAGGCCGGAGCCCAGCGGTGCGAAAGGTTAGGCTGAGTTCCGGCCTCCGCCGGAACATTGGAGACGGATTAGCGCGGCGCGCTCTGCGTCACAGGAACGAGCGTCATCCCGCCCTCCCTCTCGGCGCCATAAGCGATGAAGATCGCATAGCCGGCGAGGATGAGGAGGGTGAGGAGGGTAAGGCCGATGCCGATGCCCCGCAGCGGATTGAGCGCCGGTCGGTCCATGCCGAAGGCGTGGAGGATGCGGGCGAGGATGAAGACGATGGCCGCGATCCACAGCCAGGTGGCCGATCCCGCCGCCATTTCGATGAGACCGAGGAGGATGAGGAAGAAAGGCGCATATTCGGTGAAATTGGCGTGCGCGCGCATCCGGGCGATGACGGCGGGATTCCCCCCGTCGCCGATCAGCACCTTGTGCGCCCCGCGCACGCGGGCGACACGGAGGCCGAGCCAGATGTTGAGTAAGGCCGCGGCGCCCGCGGCTGTCAGTGTGATCGGTAGCAGCATTTCCCGGCTCCCCTTCCCAATTCTTGCGGCCGAACTGCTGGCACGAAGAGGGGGCGCTTGCAACAGCCTTGAAAATCGCTATAGCCCGCAACGCTCAAGAGCGAGAACAGGCCGCCAGGCCCGCGGCCCCATAGGCCGTTGACCAAGGCCTCGGGCTCGCCCGCATCATGAACTCGATTCGATTGGAATAGGTGCCAGGATGGCCGTCCCTAAAAGAAAAACCTCGCCTTCGAAGCGCAACATGCGCCGCAGCCACGACGCGCTGAAGGTCGAAGCATTCCAGGAATGCCCGAATTGCGGCGAGCTTTATCGCCCGCACAATCTGTGCACGGCCTGCGGCCATTATAACGGCCGCGAAGTCCTGCCGGTCGAGGCGTAAGACTAAACGGTTTTCAGGAGGCGTCGCGAGTGGCCAGTTCGCCACGGATTGCCCTCGACGCAATGGGTGGCGATGTCGGCCCGGCCATCATGGTGGCGGGGGCCGCGATCGCCTATGAACGCCGCAGCGACCTCCGTTTCCTGATTTTCGGCGACGAGGGCGCGATTCGCGGCGAGCTTGCCGCGCGCCCCGCGCTCGCGGCGGTGAGCGAGGTCGTCCATTGCGACGATGTGATCGCCGGCACCGAAAAGCCGAGCCAGGCGATCCGCCGCGCCAAGACCACGTCCATGGGCCAGGCGATCGCCGCCGTGAAGGACGGCGCCGCCGATGCCGCCGTATCGGGCGGCAATACCGGCGCGCTGATGGCGATGGCGAAGCTCGCGCTCCGTACCCTCCCCGGCATCGACCGCCCGGCGCTTGCCGCGCTGCTGCCGACGCTCGGCAACAACGATCTCGTCATGCTCGATCTCGGCGCCAATACCGAGGCCGATAAAAGGAACCTCGTCCAGTTCGCCGTCATGGGCGCGGCCTATGCCCGCGTCATCCTCGATCTCGAGCGGCCGCGCGTGCAGCTCCTCAATATCGGTACCGAGGAATTGAAGGGCACCGATGAACTGAAGGACGCCGCCGCCACCCTGCGCGCCGCCACCGCGCTGCCCATGCAGTTCGACGGCTTCATCGAAGGCGACAAGATCGCGCGCGGCGACACCGACGTGGTCGTGACCGACGGCTTTTCGGGCAATATTGCCCTCAAGACCGCCGAGGGCACCGCCCGCTTCGTCACCGATCTCCTGAAGCGCGCCTTTACCAGCTCGACCCGGTCGAAGATCGGCTTCCTCATCTCGCGCCCGGCGACCGAGCTTCTGAAGCACCATCTCGATCCCAACAATCACAATGGCGCCGTCTTCCTCGGCCTCAATGGCCTTGTCGTGAAGAGCCACGGCAATGCCAATGAGAAAGGCGTCGCCAACGCCATCCGCGTCGCCGCCCGCATGGTGCGCGAGGATCTGACGCGCAAGATCATGGACGATCTCGGCAACGTGTCCGCCGATCACATCAATGGAGTCGCCGGGGCATGAGGCGTTCTGTTATCGCCGGTACGGGGGCAGCCCTTCCGGCGCGCTGCGTCACCAATGCGGAGCTGGCGCAAAAGGTCGACACGAGCGACGAGTGGATCGTCGAACGGACCGGTATCCGCACCCGCCACATCGCCGATGAGAGCGAAACCACCTCCAGCCTCGCCACCGAAGCCGCGAAAAAGGCACTCGAAGCGGCAGGAATAGAGCCGGGACAAATCGGCCTCATCGTGCTCGCCACCGCGACTCCGGACCAGACCTTCCCGGCGAGCGCCACCAAGGTGCAGACCGCACTCGGCATCGACGATTGCATCGCCTTCGACGTCGCCGCCGTCTGCACCGGCTTCCTCTACGCCCTCTCCGTCGCCGACAATATGGTGAAGGGCGGCATGGCCGATTATGCGCTCGTCATCGGCGCCGAAACCTTCAGCCGCATCCTCGATTGGGAGGACCGGGCGACCTGCGTTCTCTTCGGCGACGGCGCGGGCGCGCTTGTCCTCAAGGCCGAGGAGACGGAGGATCGCGGCATCCTCGCCACCCGCCTTCATGCCGACGGCCGCCATAACGAGCTCCTCTATGTCGATGGCGGCCCGTCCACCACCGGCACGGTCGGCAAGCTGCGCATGAAGGGCAAGGAAGTGTTCCGCCACGCGGTCGTGAACCTCGCCGATGTCCTGAACGAAGTGCTCGCCGCCACCGGTCACAAGCCGGAAGAGGTGGACTGGGTGGTGCCGCATCAGGCGAACAAGCGCATCCTTGACGCCACCGCCAAGAAGCTCGGCCTCCCCCCCGAAAAGGTCGTCGTCACCGTCGACAGCCACGCCAACACTTCGGCCGCTTCGGTGCCGCTCGCCCTGGACACCGCCGTGCGGGACGGTCGAATCAGGAAGGGCGACCTTATCGTCATGGAGGCGATGGGCGGCGGTTTCACCTGGGGCGCGGCGATTGCTCGCTATTGATTTCCAAAGATAAAGTGGCGCATTGACTGTTGCGGAGCCGTGCCTAATGTGCGCCCGGGGAATTTTGGGGGAAAGGTTTTGATATGGCGGACGCTGGAATCATAAGGGAGCCTAAGGCGGGCACGCTCACCCGCGCGGATCTGTCGGATGTTATTCACGACACGATCGGCCTGTCGCGCGCCGAATCGGCGGGCATTGTCGAACGCGTCCTCCACCACATGTGCGCCGCCCTCGCCAATGGCGAGAATGTGAAGATTTCGGGCTTCGGCAGCTTCATCCTGCGTGACAAGGGCGAGCGGATCGGCCGCAATCCCAAGACCGGCGTCGAAGTGCCGATCGCGCCGCGCCGCGTCCTCACCTTCCGCGCCAGCCAGCTGATGCGGGAGCGCATTGTCAGCGGCGGCTAAAGGCCCATGCCGGGCTCCAAGAGCGAGGGTGCCTTCCGCACGATCAGCGAAGTCGCCGCCGAGCTTGGAGTCCCGCAGCATATATTGCGCTACTGGGAAACCCGTTTTCCCCAGCTGAAGCCGCTGCAGCGCGCGGGCAACCGCCGCTACTACCGGCCGGAAGACGTGGCGCTCGCCCGCCGCATCCATCAGCTTCTCGACAAAGACGGCTATACGATACGCGGCGTCCAGCAATTGCTGGCGGGGAAAGCCGTTGAGCTTGCTCCCGAAAAGCCGCCGCAAGCCGACACCCGCATGCAGCCACATTTGCCGCTCGAAGAGCTTAAAGCCCTTCGGCACTTCCTCATCGAGGCCCTGCGCAGCTGACGCGCTCTGGCTACTCGTCGCGCTAGCCCTTCTTTGCTCCCGTCAGCGCCGCGATCATCTTCTCTTCCCGCGCCGCATCGACGCCTATTCCTGCCGCGGCGAAGTCGTAGCGAACGCCCCGGCGTGTGCGATGGTCGATCCAGTTGTCGCGGATGGTTTCCTCGATCGGCCGAAGCCGCAACCCCGCGGCCAGCGCGCGGGCATTGCTGATCGTCGCGTGGCCCGGCACCAGGCGGTAAGGAGCAATCATCGGCATGTCGCGGATACCATCGGGAAAATCGCCCGCCCAGACCGCCTCTCCCTTGCCGCCAATGGCGCGGCGGCACGCATCGAGATAGGCGGCGACGTCGATGGGCTTTTCCGGGCCCACGAGATTGAAGGCGCCGTCTAGCGCCTGTTCCACGGCATGGGCGAGGAACGCGCCCGCGTCGCGTACGTCAATCAGCTGAACCGCATCCGTCCCATCGCCTGGAACCAGCACCCGCGCATCCCGATACAGGCGCTCGGCCCAATAGGCGCCGGTGCCGTCATTATTGTCACCTCCGCAAATCGGCCCGGGGCGTACGATCGTGTGCCGTCCGGGAAAATGCCGGGCCACCGCTGCCTCCCCCAACGCCTTACGCGCGCCATAGGTTGGCCAGTCGCCTTCCACGAGATCGGGCGTTTCGACATAGGGCTTAGTGAGCGGGCGGAGCGGCGCGCTCTCGTCCATCCCCGCCGTCTTGAAATTTGCATAGGCGCTGATGCTTGAGACCATGACATAGCGGCTCACGCGGCCGGCAAGCAGCTCCGTCGAGGCTTCGACGACGCGGGGGAACTGGCCGCAAAGGTCGACCGTCACGTCCCAGGAGCGGCCTTTCAGCGCCGAGAGTCCGGTCCCCACTTCCGGATAGCGGTTGCCCACCAGCCTCTCGACGCCGGGAAACAGCCAGGGCTGGGTCTTGCCGCGATTGAATAAGGTGAGCTCATGTCCACGCCCTGTGGCGGCCCGCACGAAGGCCGGACCGAGATAGCGTGTTCCCCCCAGAACCAGGATACGAAGCGGGCGCGCAGGCTTCTCCCGCTTGCCCTCTGGCGCTGCTTGATAAGGTGCCGCGACAGCGCCGCCGATTCCATCTAGGCCGGCGGCCAACCCCAGAATAGCGGCCGCTCCGGTCAAGGTCTGCCGTCTCGTGCTCTCCATCTTCCCCTCCGCGCATGAAAGCTGGCTGGGATGTGCAATGCTCGCGGGAGATAGAAAGCCCTAATGGGACGAGGCGGAGCGGTTCTGACGCGAGCCGGAGCAGCCTGTGCGAAGCCGCTCCATGAGCGCTCGCCGGAAGGTGCGGGTCAGGCGCAGCTCCGCGCCTGACCGCAGCACCACGGTCGCGTCGCCATTGCGTGTGGCGTCCTTCACTTCGGCTACTGCCGCGATGTTGATGAGGCCCGATCGGCTCGTGCGCGCAAAGGCGGGGCCGAGCATTCCCAGCACTTCCTGAAGCGATGCGCGGATCATATGCTCGGCACCGCCTGCATGGAGGATCGCATAATTTCCGG
>DATDNN010000166.1:0-4298 GCA_036518255.1 Allosphingosinicella sp.
GCCGGAAGGGCGGCTGGTGGCGGCGATCGAGTCCCATTTTCCCGGAACCACCGGCACGGCGGGCGTCGACCGGGCGAGCCTTGCCGAGCGCGTGCTGGGCGACAGCGCCGCGCTCGGGCTGCTCGAGGCGCTCGTCCACCCCGCCGTCGCGGAAGAGCGCGCCGCCTTCCTCGCCGCGCACAAGGATGCGCCCGTCGTCGTCCTCGACATCCCCCTTCTCTTCGAAAAAGGCGGCGCGACGGCGGTTGACAGGATCGCCGTCGTCTCCGCGCCGGAGGCGGTGCAGCGCGCCCGCGTGCTCGCCCGCCCTGGCATGACGCCGGAAAAGTTCGAACGAATCCTCGCCTTGCAAATGCCCGATGCGGAAAAGCGCGCCCGCGCTGACTTCATCATTCCGACCGGCGGCCCGATCGAGGAGACGCGTGCCTCGGTTCGGCGCATCCTCGCTTGCCTCGGCCACGCGGCCGACTCATAAGGCGGCCATGCGCGAAATCGTCTTCGATACCGAAACCACCGGCCTCAGCCCGCTTTCCGGCGATCGGCTGGTGGAGATCGGCTGCGTCGAACTCGTGAACCGGGTCGAAACGGGCCGCACCTTCCACGCTTATTTCAATCCGGGCCGCGCGATGCCGAGCGAGGCCGAAGCGGTGCATGGCCTCAGCGACGCCTTCCTTGCCAACAAGCCCTTCTTCCACGACATGTGCGAAGAATTGCTCGATTTTCTCGGCGACAGCCCGCTCGTCGCCCATAATGCGAGCTTCGATTTCGGCTTCCTCAATCACGAGCTTGGGCAATGCGGGCGCCCGCTCGTCTGCATGACGCGGATGGTGGACACGCTGGTCCTAGCGCGCAGCCGCCACCCCGGCGCCAAACACAGCCTCGATGCGCTCTGCACCCGCTACGGCGTCGACCGGAGCCTGCGCGTCAAACATGGCGCGCTCATCGACGCGCAGCTCCTGGCGCAGGTCTATGTCGAGTTGACCGGGGGGCGGCAGATTGGCCTGTCGCTCGCCACCGACACGGTGGGTGCGGCAACTTTGGAGACCTCCAGCGTCGCAATTGTTGCATCGGCGACTTTGGTGGTGCGCCCGCCCCGGCCGCATGGACCTACCGAAGATGAATTGGCCCGTCATGCCGCCTTCCTGGCGGAAATTACGGAGCCGGTGTGGAACCGCGTCGGAGCGGCGCGGTTGACGTGAACGAGGCGCGGGGCCACATTCATCCCGGCCATTTACGGAGAAGAGAATGGAAATCCTGGTCTCTGGTCATCAGGTCGACACGGGCGACGCCCTCCGCCAGCACGTTCAGGATCGAATGTCGGGGCTGGCGGACAAATATTTTTCCAGAGCCATTTCCGCGCAGGTCACGTTCGGCAAGGCGCCGTTCGGCCATTTCAGCTGCGATATCGTCGCGCATGTCATGCAGGGACTCGTTCTGAAGGGCTCCGGCCGCGCGAGTGAAGCGCATCCCGCCTTCGACCAGGCGGCGGACAGGATCGAAAAGCAGCTACGCCGCTATATGCGCCGTTTGAAGGATCACGGTGGCAATCGCGGCCTCAACGGGTCGGTCTATGATGCCGAGGCGGGCTACACGATTTTCGAAGGCGGCGACGAGGAGGCTGAAGCAGCCGATAATCCGCCGATCATCGCCGAAACCAAGGTCGACATTCCGGAAGCTTCGGTTTCCGACGCCGTGATGCTGCTTGATCTTCGCAATACCAATGCGTTGCTGTTTAGGAATTCGGGCACGGGCACGTTCAATATGGTGTACCGGCAGGAGGATGGCACGATCGGCTGGGTTGAGCCGACGCGAGGCTAAACTCCTTTTCCAGAAGTTTTTTGAGGGGCGAGGGGCCGATGAGGTCCGCGCCAGACATATAATCATGAGTGATTTGTCCAACATATTGGCGGTCGACGCTGTCGACGCTGGACTGTGCGTGCCGAACAAGAAGGCATTGTTTCAGCAGCTTGCTGCCGCGGCTGCGCGCCAGACTGGACTCGAGGCTAAGACGATCGCCGCATGCCTCACCGAGCGCGAGAAGATCGGTTCTACGGGCTTTGGCGGTGGCGTTGCCATTCCGCACGGCAAGATGGACGGCCTTACCCGCGTTATCGGCTATTTTGCCCGTCTTGATCCGGCTATCGATTATCAGGCGGTCGACAGTCTTCCCGTCGATCTCGTCTTCCTCATCCTTTCGCCGCCCGATGCGGGCGCCGATCATCTGAAGGCGCTGGCGGCTGTGAGCCGGGCGTTGCGGGACAAGGCCATCGTGGCGAAGCTGCGCGGGGCCCGGTCGAAGGACGCCATCTATGCCCTTCTCGCCGGAGCGGAATCGCTTGCCGCCTGAGGGGCTGGGCGCGGAGGCCCATTTTCGCGCGCTGGAATCGCTCTACGCCCGGGCGCCGATCAACGCCTTGTTCCAGTCGCGCCTCGAGATCGTCGAGGAGGGCTTTGCCCGCATCCGCTTCGAGGTGGATGAACGCGTCTATCATGCGGCTGGGGCCGCCCACGGCACCATTTATTTCAAGATGCTGGACGATGCGGCTTTCTATGCGTGCAACAGTTTGGTGAGCGATCGCTTCCTGCTCACCACCGCCTTCAACCTGCTGTTCACGCGGCCCTTGCGAGCAGGACCGGTCGTTGCCGAAGGGCGCTGGGCGAGCGGACGCCGCCGGGTGCTTGTCGCCGACGCGCGGCTCATCGACGCCAGCGGCGAGGAAGCGGCGCGGGGCACGGGGACGTTCATGCGCTCGCACATTCCTCTGTCTTCCCTGCCCGGCTACCGGCCGGACGCGTGATGGCGCCGCGCCTTGCCGCCGGGATTCTCGCTGGCGCCCTCCTCCGCAAAGCCGATGCCGAAGGCGGTTTCGGCGCAGTTCTGAAGAAAGGCGATGAACAATCGGGCGAGATCATAGTCATTCTTGCTGAAAAAGGCCGGAAAGCAGGGGTTTATGAAAGGATATTGCAACCGGAAGGCAAGTATGTCTGGCACTCTTCCGGCGCACAACTGCTTGAAAGCGAAGATAAATTATCCGATTTCCTCACCCGGAGAATCCGTTTCGATCCCGATCTTTGGATCGTTGAACTGGATATCGCATCTGCCGAACGGTTCGCCGCTGAAATGAACACGTTGAATTGACGATCCGGGGCTTTGCCCCCTAACGCCCTTCCAGTTCCTACGCGGAGGGTCGCGGATCGTGCCTTGTTCGGCATGGCGGCCACGCAGACGGAGGGCGATCAGGAAGTGTCTTCATGGCGCATCCGGCGTACGATCAGCCAGCCGCACATGACAGAGTTTTGATGATTGTTTCCGTGCGCGCTGCGGCCTTTGCCGTGGCCTCCTTTGCCGTTGCGCTCACCGCAACCTATGCCCGCCCGTCTTTCGCCTGGGATGCGGAAGCGGCGCCGGTAGCCTCCGTCGAGGCGACACATGCAGCGGCCGCGATCGAAGGCGGCAACCTGCTCGTCAATCCCATAACCGAAAACGGCATTCAGCCTGTTGGCATGAGCGCACCGGTGGTGCAGCACGCCGTCGCGCAGGCGCTTCCGGAAGACAAGATCCTGGAACAGGGCGAGGCAGACGAAGCCGTCGTCACCCGTTCGCTGAGCGCGATGGTCGCCGATTATGGCGATGAGGATGATCTCACCGACGAAATGGAGTGCCTGGCCGGCGCGGTCTATTTCGAATCGAAGGGTGAGCCGCTCGACGGTCAGCTCGCCGTTGCCGAAGTGATCATCAACCGCGCCAAATCTGGCCGCTTCCCGGCTACCTTGTGCGGCGTTGTGAAGCAGCGCGGGCAATTTTCCTTCGTGCGCGGCGGCAAGTTTCCGCCGATCCAGCGCGGCTCGGCCAACTGGCGCAAGGCCGTCGGCATCGCCCATGTCGCGATGAAGGATCTTGCCGACAGTTCGGCCGAAAACGCGCTCTTCTTCCACGCGCGGCGCGTGTCGCCCGGCTGGAAGCTGAAGCGGGTCGCGACCGTCGGAAACCACATTTTCTACCGCTAAGTCCCCGAGCGAGGGGAATGAGAAGGCCTGTCCCGCTGCTCGGGGCAGGCCTTTTTTTGGGTTGGTAGACAGGGAGATGGGTCGGAATAGGCGATTTCGCCGCTTCCTTTCGTTCCCCTTTCATTCTAGTCTGCCGCCATGTCCTCTTCCTTCGAAGCGCAGCTCGAAAGCTGCTTTGGCGACGCGCCGCTCGCTGCACAGGATGTGGCGCGGGGTGTCGCGCGGCTCTTCTTCCGCCAGGATCTGTTCGCCTTGTGCGAAGTGCCGCTGCCCAATGGCCGCCGCGCCGA
>DATDNN010000167.1:0-2435 GCA_036518255.1 Allosphingosinicella sp.
ATTATCGTTTCAGGAATTTGCTGAGATCGGCCCCGCCGCCACCAAGCCCGGGGAAGCCCCCGGCCGAGGGACCGAGACCGGCACCGCCAAGGCCCGGCATCGCGGCATCGAGGCCGCCCTTGCCGAACATCGCGGCCAGCCCCTTGAGGCCGCCCATCTTCTTGATCTGCTTCATGGCCTTGGACATCTCCTGGTGCATTTTCAGCAGCTTGTTGACGTCCTGGACATTGGTGCCCGAACCGTTGGCGACGCGGATCTTGCGCTTGGCGTTGAGAAGTTCAGGCTTGGCCCGCTCCTTCGGCGTCATGGAGGAGATCATCGCATCGAGGCGGATGAGCGCCTTGTCGTCCTGCGCCGCCTTCACCGCGCCCGCCATCTTCTTCATGCCCGGAAGCATGGAGGCGAGCGCGCCGAGGCCGCCCATGCGTTGCATCTGCGCGATCTGGGTGCGCAGATCGTTCAAATCGAACTGGCCCTTGGCCATCTTGCGGGCCATCGCCTCGGCCTCTTCGGCCTGCACCGTCTCGGCCGCGCGCTCGACGAGGCTGACGACGTCGCCCATGCCAAGGATGCGGCCCGCGACGCGATCGGGGTGGAAGCCTTCCAGCTTGTCCATCCCCTCGCCGACACCCGCAAACTTGATCGGCTTGCCCGTGACGGCGCGCATCGAAAGCGCCGCACCGCCGCGCGCATCGCCGTCCATGCGGGTAAGGACGACGCCGGTGAGATCCACCTGCTCCGAGAAGCTCTTCGCGACGTTCACCGCGTCCTGGCCGGTCAGCGCATCGACGACGAGCAGGATTTCCTGCGGCGCCGAAACCTCGGCCACCGCCTTCATCTCGTCCATCAGCGTCTGATCGACGTGGAGACGGCCAGCCGTGTCGAGCAGCAGCACGTCATAACCCTGAAGCTTCGCCGCCTGCATCGCGCGGCGGGCGATATCGACCGGCTGCTGACCAGCGACGATCGGGAGGGTCACGACACCCGTCTGCGTGCCGAGCACCGCAAGCTGTTCCTGCGCGGCCGGACGATTGACGTCCAGCGAGGCCATCATCACCTTCTTGCGGTTCTTCTCGGTCAGTCGCTTGGCGATCTTCGCGGTCGTCGTCGTCTTGCCCGAGCCCTGCAAGCCGACCATCATGACGACGGCGGGCGGCGTCACGTCGATATTGAGCTCGGATTCGTCCGCGCCCAGCATTTCGACAAGGGCGTCGTTGACGATCTTGACGACCTGCTGCCCCGGCGTGACCGACTTCAGAACCTGTTGGCCGACCGCCTTTTCGGTAACCTTGTCGATGAAATCGCGCGCGACAGGCAGCGCAACATCGGCTTCCAGAAGCGCGATCCGCACCTCGCGCATCGCGGCGCGGACATCGGCTTCGTTGAGGGCACCACGGCCGCGCAGACGGTCGAACACGCCGCCAAGGCGATCGCTCAGACTTTCAAACATGCGCGCGGCTCCTTAAAACAACCGGCGTGCCACAAGCACGAAAGCGCCGGCGGGCGAAACCTCGCCGGCCAGCGCGTGTCCGTGGACACCGGATATGCACCCATTCCTGGAACAGGTAATCGGCGCCATTAAACCCGCGGCGGCCACGGGTCAAGGCAGGCCGTCTTAACAGCCTCTTTACCCATTTTCGCTATCCCGGCGGTTGAAGGGGACGGAATGTCAGGCTTGTTTGTCGGAGCGGGAAAGCGATCGTCGGCGGCGCGGGATGCCGCGGCGATTTCGATAGCCGTGTCCGCCCTCCTCATCTTCACGCAGGTGACGGGGTACGACCTCGCCCGCATCACGCATCCGATGCTTCTCAGCACCAATGCCCTTGCCGCCCTGCTGCTGATCAGCTTGGCTTTCGGCATTTACGGCTGGCGGCGCTGGCGGGATGCGGCGCATGAAGTGGCGATCCGCCGCGCGGCCGAACGGCAGGCGCTGACCCTCACGGCGACCGATCCGTTGACGGGTTTCCTCAACCGCCCGTCGCTCGCCGAAGCCGCCGATCACATGCTGGCGATCACCCGCCCTGCGGGACGGTCCGTCGCTATGCTGACCGTGGACATAGACGGCTTCCGCACCATCAACGATCTTTACGGCCACCTCGCCGGCGACGGCCTGCTTCGCGCCGTGGCGGCGGTGATGCGCACCGCCCTTCCCGCCGACGCGGTGGTAGGCCGGATCGGCGCGGACGTCTTCGCCGCCATCTTTCCTTACGATCCGAAGGCGCCCTGGGCCGCGAACGTCGTTGCCGAGCGCATCCTCGATCGTCTCGGCAAGCCATTCAACCTGGGCGGCGCGCACACCGAAGTCAGCGCCTCGGGCGGCCTCGCGCGGACCGATGCCGAAGCGCGCGATTTCGAAGCCCTCGCTCGCCGCGCCAACATCGCCGTGCGCGCTGCGCGCAAGCTCGGCCGCGGCCGCTATCTCTGGTTCGATGCGA
>DATDNN010000168.1:0-8084 GCA_036518255.1 Allosphingosinicella sp.
GACTTCGCTCGACACGAACGGAATGGTGAAGGAAGCCGGGATCATTTCGCCAGCCGCTCCTGCTTGATCCTCTCGGCCAGCCCTGCGGCCCATTTGGTGATATCGCCCGCGCCGAGGCAGATCACCATGTCGCCCCGCGCCGCCACGTCGCGCAATTGCCGGGCAAGATCGTCCGCATCCTCCACCGCGCTCACCGCGCGATGGCCGCGCTCCTTCAGCCCTTCGACCAGGTCGGCCGAACCCGCGCCCTCGATCGGTGCCTCGCCCGCCGCATAGACCGGCGCGACATAGACGATGTCGGCGTCGTTGAAGGCGCCCTGGAACTCGTCCATCAGATTGTGGAGCCGCGTATAACGGTGCGGCTGGACGACCGCGATCACGCGCCCCTGCGCGCCTTCGCGGGCGGCGGCGAGCACCGCCTTGATCTCGACGGGATGGTGCCCGTAATCGTCGATGATCGTCACGCCTTCCACCTCACCCACCTTGGTGAAGCGCCGCTTGACGCCGCCGAACTGCGCGAAACCCCTGGCGATAACCTCGTCCGCTATGCCCATCTCGATGGCGACGCCGATCGCGGCGAGCGCGTTCTGGACATTGTGCCGCCCGGGCATCGGAAGCTCGACGCCCTCGATCACCCGCACCTCGCCATGCCGGTCCCGCACGGAAACGTCGAAGCGGTTGCCGCCCGGGAAGGGCACGACATTGTCGCCGCGAATGTCGGCCTGCGCAGCGAAGCCGTAGGTCACGACCCGGCGGTCGCGCAGCCGCGGAATGATCGTCTGCACTTCGGGATGATCGACGCAGAGCAGGGCCGCGCCGTAGAAAGGGACATTCTCGACGAACTCGACGAAGCAGTCCTTCACCCTCTCGAAGCTGCCATAATGATCGAGATGTTCGGGATCGATATTGGTGACGACCGCGATGGTGCCGTCGAGGCGGAGGAAGCTGCCGTCGCTCTCGTCGGCTTCCACCACCATCCAGTCGGACGTGCCGAGCCGCGCATTGGAGCCATAAGCGTTGATGATGCCGCCGTTGATCACGGTCGGATCGATCCCGCCTGCATCGAGCAGGGCCGCGACCATCGATGTCGTCGTCGTCTTGCCATGCGTCCCCGCCACCGCGACGGTGGACTTGAGGCGCATCAGTTCGGCCAGCATTTCCGCGCGGCGCACCACCGGAATGCGCCGTTCATAGGCGCACTGAACCTCGGGATTGTCCTTCCTGATCGCGGTCGAGGTGACGACCACCGCCGCGTCCCCGACATTCTCCGCCTTCTGCCCGATCATCACCGGGATGCCCGCCTTGCGAAGCCCCTCGATCACATAGCTTTCGGCGACGTCCGACCCCTGGACCTTATAGCCCAGAATATGCATCACCTCGGCGATGCCGGACATGCCGATGCCGCCGATGCCGACGAAATGAATGGTGCCGATGTCGGTCCCGACGCCCCTCATGCCAATGCTCCGTTCATCACCGGCTGCGCGTCCTTTACCGTAACGGGAAGCGGGTCCACGCCCGGCGTCCTGGCGATCCGCTCGACAAGATCGGCGAGCGCCCGCGTGGCATCCGGGCGCCCGCAGGCGCGGGCATGGGCCGCCGCTTCCGCGAGCGTGTCGAGACCCAGCGCTTCAATCTCCCGCGCCAGCCGCTCCGGCGTGAATTCGCCCTGTGCGATACTCCGCGCGCCGCCTTCCTTCGCCATCTCCCGCGCATTCGCCGTCTGGTGATCGTCGGTGGCGGATGGCAGCGGGATGAGAATGGCAGGCCGTCCCGCCGCCGTCAGTTCGGCGATGGTCGAGGCGCCCGCCCGGGCGATGACGAGATGCGCCCTCGCAAGCCGTTCCGGCATGTCGGCGAGATAAGTGGCAAGCTCCGCCTCCAGGCCAAGCTCGGCATAGCGCGCCCGCACCCGGTCCAGATCCTCGGCCCGGCATTGCTGCACGATCCTGAGGCGCGACCGCCACGGCTCCGGCAACAGCGCCAGCCCGTCCGGAACCACGGTCGAAAGCACCGTCGCGCCCTGGCTGCCGCCCGTCACGAGCACGTGAAAATCGCTGACGGGCGGGAATGGCCGGTCGCGCAGCGCCAGTACTTCGTCCCGCACCGGATTGCCGACCAGCTCGACCTTGCCCGCGCACTTGGGCGGCAGGCGGTCCACCTCCGGATAGGCCGTCGCGATCGCATCCACCCTCGGCGCCAGCAGCCGGTTCACCCGGCCGAGCACCGCATTCTGTTCGTGAATCACCGTCGCGATGCCCGCATTGCGCGCCGCGAGCAGCGCCGGAAGCGCCGGATAGCCGCCGAAGCCGATCACCGCCGCCGGGCTCGTCCGGCGATAGAAGAGCCGCGCCTGCCTGCGTCCGGCGAGGATGTTCCGCCCCGCCTTCAGCCAGCCGAGCACGCCGCCGGTCAGGCGTCCGGCCGGGAGGATGTTGACCTCCACGTTCTTGAACAGGCCCGGAATCCGTGCGCCACGATCGTCGGTGATGAGCGACACCTTGTGCCCGCGCTTCATCAATTCCTCGGCCAGCGCATGGGCCGGAACCATGTGGCCGCCCGTTCCGCCGGCCGCCATCACGAAGTGGCGCTTGCCCATCATTTGCCTCTCGTCACATAAGGGGAGCGGTGCAGATACGGGTTTCGCCGCGTGAAGGCGAGCAGCAATCCGAACCCGATCGACAGCGCCAGCATCGACGATCCGCCGTAGGAGATGAAGGGCAGGGTCATGCCCTTCGACGGCGCGATCTGGACGTTCACCGCCATGTTGATGAGCGCCTGCAGCCCGAACTGAGTGACGAGGCCCGCCGTCGCCAGCAGCAGGAACGTATCCTCCTCATGCAGCAATTTGACGAGCACGCGGGCGACGATGGCGAGATAGATGACGGCGATGGCGATGCAGGCGATGAGGCCGAATTCCTCGCCGATCACCGAGAAGATGTAATCGGTATGGGGTTCAGGCAGGTGGAACTTGCGCGTTCCCGCCCCCGGCCCCGCGCCGAACAGGCCGCCGCCCGTCAGCGTCCGGAGCGCGCTGTCCGTCTGATAAGTGTCGTGGTCGGCGCCCGCGAACAGGAAGGCGTCGATGCGCGTCGTCGCCACCGGATAGAAGAAATAGGCGAGGATGATGAGCAGGATCGCCCCGATGCCAAGCGCGATCAGGAAGCGCATCGGCACGCCGGACAAAGTGAGCAATATCACCCAGGCCGATCCGAAGATGATCGTCTCGCCGAAATTGGGCTGGCGCATCAGGAGGAGCGCGACGATGCCGGTGAGCAGGCCCGACAGCGGCACCACGGGCAGGCTCTTGTCCTGATCCCGGAGCGAGATCAGCCAGGCGAGGCTGACGATGAAGAGCGGCTTCAGGAACTCGGATGGCTGGAACTGGGTGAAACCGACGCCGATCCAGCGCTTCGCGCCGTTCACCTCCGCGCCCACGATCGGCACGAGGAAGAGGAGAAAGGTGAAAATGAGCGCACCGATCAGGCACAGTCGCCGCGCCAACGTCTTGGGCAGCATCGACACGCCGATCATCACCGGAAAGGCGACGATGATCCAGACGAGCTGGCGGTAGAAATAATGGAGCGGCGCGAAGGAGACGTTGCCGCCCGAATAACGCTGTGCCGCCGCCGGGGAAGCCGCCGCCACCGCAATGAGGCCGATGGAGATGAGCACGACGACGAGGAGCAGGAGCACCCGGTCGATCTCCCAGAACCAGCGCCCGATGGCGCTCCGGTCGGAACGGCCAAGGCGGGCGCCGTGGCTCTTGCGCACCTGATCCATCAGAGCGCCTCCACCGCCGCGCGAAAGGCGTCGCCCCGCGCTTCATAATCCCTGAACTGGTCGAACGAGGCGCAGGCGGGAGACAGGAGGACGACCTCGCCCGGCTTCGCCGCCGCCGCCGCATCGCGCACCGCTTGATCCAGCGTGCCGCTCTCGCGCACCGGCACCTTGCCGGCCAGCAGCCGCGCGAACATCGGCCCTGCCTCGCCGATCGTGTAAGCAGCGCTCACATGCCTGAGATACGGCGTACAGGCGTCGAGATCCTCGCCTTTCGGCAATCCGCCCAGGATCCAGTGGATGCGCGGATAGGCGCCAAGGGCAGGCGCGGTCGAATCCGGATTGGTCGCCTTGCTGTCGTTGACGAACAGCACGCCGCCCTTCTCCGCCACCCGCTCCATCCGGTGCGGAAGCCCGGGATAGGTGGCGAGGCCCTGCGCGATCTTGTCGTCCGCTATGCCGAGCGAGCGTGCCACGGCGACGGCGGCCGCGGCATTCTGCGCATTGTGCGGTCCCTGGAGCGAGGGCCAGCGCGACTGATCCTTTACGTCCGCCGAGGAAACGATGATCTTCCTGCCCGAAATCTGCCCGGCGATGGCGCGGGTATAATCGTCCTCCGCCGCGATCACCGCGACATGCGCCTCGGATTGCATCGCGAACAGCCGCGCCTTGGCCGCCGCATAATCCTCGATCCCGTCATAGCGGTCGAGATGATCGGGCGTGACATTGAGCAGCACCGCGACGTCGCAGTCGAGGCTCTGGGTAAGGTCGATCTGGTAGGATGAGAGTTCCAGCACATAGACGCCGCCCTCAGGCAGCGGATCCTGCGCCAGGATCGGCAGGCCGATATTGCCGCCCATCACGGTGGGCACGCCCGCCGTCTTCAAAATGTGGTGGATGAGCGCGGTCGTCGTCGACTTGCCGTTGGTGCCGGTAATGCCCACCACCTTGTGCGGCGGCAGATCCTTCCGCGCCTGCGCGAAAAGTTCGACGTCGCCGATCACCGGCACGCCCGCCTGCCGCGCCCGATCCGCGATCGGATGCGTGTTTAGGGGCACGCCCGGCGACACGATCACCGCCGCGAAGCCATAGATCGAGGTAGTCAACGGATCGGCGATGCGCACCCGATCCTCCCCAGAATGGGGAGGGGGACCACCCGAAGGGTGGTGGAGGGGTTGCTCGGTACCAGCCCCTCCACCGGCTTCGCCGGTCCCCCTCCCCGTACCGGGGAGGAGCTTGGCCCGCGCCTCCGCATTCGAATCCCACGCCATCACCCGCGCCCCGCTCGCGGCGAGCGCGTTTACGGTTGCGAGCCCCGATCGCGCGAGGCCCAGCACCGCATAATCCTTGTCCTTGAAAGCAGGGCTGACGATCATCTCAGCTTCAGCGTCGAGAGGCCCGCGAGCGCGAGGACGAAGCTGATGATCCAGAAACGGATGACCACGGTCGGTTCGGACCAGCCCACCTGCTCGAAATGATGGTGGATCGGCGCCATGCGGAACACGCGCTTGCCCGTCCTTTTGTAGAAGAAAACCTGCACGATCACCGATACGGCCTCCAGCACGAACAGGCCGCCGATGATCGCGAGCACGATTTCGTGCCGCGTCGCCACCGCGATGGCGCCCAGCGCGCCGCCAAGCGCTAGGCTGCCCGTATCCCCCATGAAAACCGCGGCGGGCGGCGCGTTGAACCACAGGAAGGCGAGCCCCGCGCCAACGATGGCCGAACACAATACCGTCAGGTCGCCCACGCCCAGCACGTGCGGAATGCCGAGATAGGAGGCGAAGATCTTGTTGCCCACCAGATAGGCGATGAGCAGGAAGGCGAGGCTGGCGATGATCACCGGCATGGTGGCGAGCCCGTCGAGCCCGTCGGTGAGGTTCACCGCATTGCCGGCGCCGACGACCACGGTGGCCGCGAAGAGAATGTAGAGCGGGCCAAGGTCGATTACCGGCCCGTTATAGAAGGGAATGTAAAGCTCCGTTCCCGCGCCCCAGATCATGATGCCGCAGCCGATACTCGCCACCACGAATTCGGCGGCGAGGCGCACTTTGCCGGACACGCCCTTGTGGCTCTTCTTCGTCACCTTGTCGTAATCGTCGAGGAAGCCGATCAGGCCGAAGCCGACCGTGATGAACAGACAGCCCCAGAGATAGCGGTTGAAGAAATCCATCCACAGCAGCATCGCCACCGTGACGGAAATCAGGATCATCAGGCCGCCCATCGTCGGCGTGCCGCGCTTGGCGAGGTGGGTCTGCGGCCCGTCCTCGCGGATCGGCTGCCCCTTGCCCTGGCGGACGCGCAGCCAGCCGATGAATTTGGGGCCGATCAGCAGGCCGAGAAACAAAGCCGTCGCCGTCGCGGCGCCCGCGCGGAAGGTGATGTAGCGGAAGAGGTTGAATATCCCCTCATATCCGAATTGTTCGGCAATCCACAGAAACATCAGCTCTCCCCAACCACGAGCGCGTCGACAAGGGCCGAAAGGCCCACGCTGTTCGATCCCTTGACCAATATGGCATCCCCCGGCCGGATCGCGTCCCGCGCGAGTCCGATGGCCGCCGCCGCATCCGGGACATGCGCGAATTCAACAGTGTTTCCAAGGGCTTTTGCGAGAGCGCCCATCTCTTCGCCAACCAGGATCGCAAGATCGACGCGGGCCGCCGCAATGGGTTCGGCAAGCGCCGCGTGATAGTCGTCCGATCCGGGCCCAAGCTCCCGCATCGACCCCAGAATCGCGACGCGCCGTTCCGCGCCCTGGGCCTCGCCCAGCACCTTCAATGTCGCCGCCATCGAGGCGGGATTGGCATTGTAGCTTTCGTCGATCAGCAGCGCTTCGCCGCCGCCCAAGCGGATCCGGTGCCGCTCCCCGCGCCCCTTGAGGCCGCCAAGCTCCGCGAGCGCCAGGCCCGCGGCGGCAAGATCGCCGCCCGCCGCCTGCACCGCCGCGATCACCGCCAGCGCGTTCGACACCCAATGCTCGCCCGGCTGGCCGAGCGTGAAGGTGAGCTGCGCGTCCGGAAGAATGGCGGAAATAAGCGTGCCCTTGGGCCCCGGCAGCACGTCCAGCGCCCGCACGTCCGCCCCCTGGCCCAGGCCAAAAGTCACGATCCGCCCGGCATAAGGCCTCGCGGCAGCGATCAGTTGATCGCGATAGGGGCTGTCGAACGGCAGGATCGCAGTGCCGCCGGGCTCCAGCCCCTGAAAGATTTCGCCCTTGGCGTCGGCAATTTCCGCCTCGCTCGAAAAATGGGCGCGGTGCGCGGGGGCGATGGCGGTGACGATGGCGACATGCGGCCGCACGAGCCGGGTCAGCGCGGCCAGCTCGCCCGCCGCGCTCATCCCCATTTCGAACACGCCGAACCGCGCCTCGCGCGGCATGCGGGCGAGCGACAGCGGCACGCCGGTATGATTGTTGTAGCTCTTGACGGAACGATGGGCCTGGCCGCGCTGCGGCCGGTCGAGCGCCGCGAACAGGGCCTCCTTCGTGCCGGTCTTGCCGACCGATCCGGTGACGCCGATAATCTTCGCCCCGCTCCGCGCCCGCGACGCGCGGCCAAGGTCGTTGAGCGCCTTCGTCGTATCGGCGACCAGCACATGCGGGAAATCCCCGCCTTCACTGACGATCGCGCCCGCCGCGCCTGCCGCAAAGGCCTTGTCCAGGAAGCGGTGCCCGTCCGTCGCTTCGCCCTTCATGGCGATGAACAGATCGCCCGGCCCGATCTCCCGGGAATCGAACGCGACGCCGGAGGCGCTGAAGGCGCCGTGGACTTTGCCGCCAGTGGCTGCGGCAATCTCGTCAGAGGTCCAGAGAACAGTCATCTTCCGCCCCCGGTCCGTTCGTGTCGAGCGAAGTCGAGACACGCGCCCTCGATAACCCCAGCAACGCTTCTCGACTGCGCTCGAAGCGAACGGTTATGGCTGACGGAGATCACGCCGCGCACTCCCTTGCCACGGTGACGTCGTCGAACGGCAGCACCTTGTCTCCCACGATCTGGCCCTGCTCATGGCCCTTGCCGGCGAGCAGGATGATGTCGTCCGGCCCCGCCTCGGCGATGCCCGCGGCGATGGCCTCGCGCCGGCCGCCTATCTCGCGCGCGCCCCTGGCGCCCGCCAGGACGTCGCGGCGGATGGCGGCGGGATCCTCGCTGCGCGGATTGTCGTCGGTGACGATGACGCGGTCGGCAAGGCGCGCAGCGATCGCGCCCATCATCGGCCGCTTGCCGGGATCGCGGTCGCCGCCGGCGCCGAAGACGACAATCAGTCGCCGCAGGGCCAGTCCGCGCGCGGTCAGCAGCACTTGCAGCAGC
>DATDNN010000169.1:0-5287 GCA_036518255.1 Allosphingosinicella sp.
AATAACGCCTTCGTTCAACATCAGAAGGCCGATGCGCCCGAGATCGCGCAGCCCGGCGGACAGGCCGCCTCCTGCGAAGGGCACGCCCTTCGCGTCCACCGTCATATAGGCGTCCTGTTCGGCGCCCATCGGGCGCCACAGCCGCTCGGACAGGAGGTCCGTCACCGACTTTCCCGATATGCGTGAAATGATCCAGCCGAGCATGTCGGAGTTGATTGTCTTGTAGTGGAAGGCATCGCCATGCCGCCCTTCCGGCTGCACCTGCTGAAGATATTCCCAATAGCCGTTCGGCCCCTTGTAATTTTCAGTTTTGGGAAGCGGGCTGGCGGCCGCCGAATACTTCCAGATGTCGGCATCGGGATCGGAATAATCCTCGGAATATCGCACGCCCGTTGTCATATCCATTACTTGCCGGACAGTCGCGTTCGCGAACGCACTCTGGCCAATCTCTGGAACTATGATGGACACCAAGACACGATCGTCGAGCTTCCCTTCCACGACCAGTATCTCGGCGAGGAGACCGGTCAGTGATTTGGTCATCGACATGGCGGCATGCTTGCCCGCCTGGTCGAGACAACCCGAATAATATTCGTATACCACCTTCCCCTTATGCAGAATGAGGAGGCCGTCTGTATAATTGGCGGCGAGCGACTGCTCCCACGTCATCTCGCCGCTCCCGCCAAGGGGCGTGAATGTCAGCTTGTTGATATTCTGCTGCTCGCGCGCAAGCTCCGGGGCGGTGAGCGAATGAAGCGGAAGGGGCGCGCAAGGCCCCGGCTTACTCTTTAGTGGGCAGCAATTCCCACAAGTGACAGACAACCAGCGCAGCTTCGGGAAGCTGAAGTAAAACGCGCGATAGCCTCTTCCGAGGAAGGAGACGGTCATGCCCACCGTCAGCAGAATGTTCCGGTTTATATAGCTCAGTCGGTAAAGATCCTGTTTGGACGTGCCGTGAAAACGCGGATTGAACCTCACCATCTGGTTCCACGTCCCTCGCCATCAGGTTATCGATGCGCCCTGTTCGACACCGCTGCTGCCGCCCTTCGCCTGAAAGCGGCATAAGGCCTCTGAATGAAGATTTCATCAGGCCTCTGAATGAAGATTTCATCTTTATGGTGACAAAAAGGAGCTAATTGTCAATTAGTTAAATGATTCGCGATAGCCTTTCGACAATCAGCGTCGGCTCCGCTTGCGCGACTTGCTGGCAACTGTTACCCACGTAACAGGTGAAGCGTGGGATTGTATCGTCGCACCTATCTTTGAGGGGCAAGTGTCCATAGATATTACTAGCGTCGCGTCGCCCCGCCCAAGCCGGAGATGGTTCCTTCTCGGTTCCGGAGCAGCTTCCGTTTCGATCGCCCTTGCCGCGCATGCTGGACCCGTGTTCGTTTCCGGCCCGGAATGGGCGCGCGCCTCGGGCTTCATGGCCGCCCTCTACGCGAGCAAGGAAGCGCGGGAGAGCTGGATCGCTGCCAACGTCTCCGCCGCAGGGCTCAAAGAATCTTCAGCCGCCGACTGGTCCGATTTCATGGCCGCGATCGCTGCCGGTCCGGGGCCGCTGCGCCTGATCGGAGTGCGCGAGAAGGGCCGTTACCTGCACTTGCAGGTGCTGGTCGGCAAAGGCCGCCTGCGCGAAATCCTGCTGCGCCGCGATGCGGAACGGCCGGAGCTTTTCGACCGTCTCTGGCGCCACGCCTGGCCCTATGAGGATCATGACGCGCCGGATCCCGCACCGCTCACCGAAAAGGGGCTTCAGCACGAGCTCCACCGTCGCATTGGCCATGCCGTGGGGCATGACGATTTCTCAGGCGTCGCGCGCGTCGAGCGGGGCCGCCGCATCGTCTATCAGCAGGCGGCTGGCTTTGCCGACCGCGCCGCGGGCCGCCCGAACAGCATGGAGACGCCATTCGGCATCGCGTCCATGGGCAAGATGTTCACCACCGCCGCCATCGCGCAATTGATGGATGCCGGCCGGCTGACGCTCGAAACGCGGCTTGCCGACGTCCTGCCGGATTATCCCAACCGGGAGGCGGCGCGCGCCATCACCATCGGACAATTGCTGTCGCACAGCGCGGGACTTGGCGGATTCTTCGATCGCCCCGGCGTCATCGGCGCCCGCTTCCAAACCGCAACCGAGGCGTTGAAGTTCTTCGCGGACCAGCCGCTCGCTTTCACGCCGGGCTCGCGCTTCGACTATAGCAATGAAGGCTTCATCGTTCTGGGCGCGGTGATCGAGCGGCTGACCGGACGCAGCTACTACGACCATGTCCGCCGCGCGCTGTTCGAGCCGCTCGGCATGGCGAATACCGGCTATATGAGCCGGGATAGCAAGGTTCCCATCGCCACCGGCTATGCCTTTGCCGAAAACGACCCGCTTGGCTTCGGGGAACGCTTCCCCGCGCCCCGGCCCGCCTCCCCGCCGCCGGGCTATACGGGCACGTCGGCGGGCGGCGCCTATTCCACGGCCGCCGATCTCGCCCGCTTCCTTAAGGCCCTGCGCGCAGGCCGCATCATGCGCCCCGCGACTGCCAGGCTGCTGATCGCGCCGCCCCTTCCCGACACCAATTATGGCTATGGACTGGAGGTGGAATCCCACGAAGGCCGGACCTTCGTCGGCCATGGCGGCTCGGACACATCGGGAATGGAAGGCGCGGCCTTCATCGACTGGGACCGCGGCGACCTCTATGTCCTGCTCGGCAATTATGCCCCGCCCTACGGCCAGATCCTGGCGCGCGACGTCGCATCGGCGTTGGCGCGTACCTTGTAGGCGGCGTGAAGTTCCGCATGACGGCGCCGATCTGAGCCGCTAAATCACGGCAATGGCGAGGGCAAAGAGAGCGAGATCGCGGGCACGGGGCCGCGGCTGGGGCGCACGGCTATTGGGCTGGATGGTCAGGGGCGTCGCCCTTTTCATCCTGGTGAGCCTCGCCTGGGTGGTGCTTTACCGCTTCGTGCCGCCGCCCTTCACCTTCACCATGCTCGGCGACGTGCTGGGCGGGCGGAGCGTGACCAAGGATTGGACGCCGCTCGACCGGATCGACGACGACATGAAACGCGCCGTAATCGCGGCGGAGGACGCGAAATTCTGCTCGCACTGGGGCTTCGATCAGGACGCGATCGCCGCCGCCATGCGCCGCAACGCGAGCGGCAAGGGCGTGATCCGGGGCGGCTCCACGATCAGTCAGCAGACCGCGAAAAACGCCTTCCTCTGGCAGGGCGGCGGCTATTTCCGCAAGGGCCTGGAGGCCTGGTTCACCCTGCTCATCGAGAATATCTGGGGCAAGGAGCGGATCATGGAAGTGTATCTGAACCTCGCCGAAACCGGCATCGGCACCTATGGCGTCGAGGCGGGCGCGCAGCGTTATTTCCACAAGAGCGCGGCGAACCTCACAGCCCGGGAAGCCGCCCGCATCGCCGCCATCCTGCCTCTACCCAAGAAGCGCGAGGCGGTCGATCCTGCCGGCTTCACCCGCCGCTACGGCAACAGCATCGCGGCCCGCATCCGCGTCGTGGCGCGCGACGGGCTGGATGCCTGCCTCCATGGCGATGGCGGCCGGACGAAAGCGGCGCCGGAGAGCAAGGCCAAGGCAGCGCCCCGGAAGAAGGATAAGCCGGAAACTGCCCCGGCGCCTCAGCCCGAGCGCGTAGAGGATTATATCGACCCGGCCGACCAGCCGGAAACGCCGAAGCAACCCGAAACCGCGCCCTCGCAAACCGCCACGCCGCAGCCCGACGAGCTCGACACCCAATCCTGACGTCACCCTGAACTTGTTTCAGGGTCCATCCGGGGGCGCTCGCGATGGCGTCGACATGGATGCTGAAACGCGTTCAGCATGACCGGCCGGGATAGAAAAGCGTCATCGCGAGGAGCGTAGCGACGCGGCGATCAAGCCGCTGGATTGCTTCGCTCCGCTCGCAATGACGATTGGTTGCCTGACGGCCCCGCCTCAGAACGGCATCTTGAAGCCCGGCGGCAGCGGAAGGCCGCTGGTGATCTTCTGCATCTGCTCGTTCGCGGCGACATCCGCCTTGGCGCGCGCGTCGTTGATGGCGGCGGCGATCAGATCCTCCACCATCCCCTTCTCCGACGGCTGGAGCAGGCTTTCATCGACGCTGACGCCGATGATCCGCCCCTTGGCGCTCGCCTTGATCTTGACGAGGCCACCGCCCGAAACGCCCTCCACCTCGATCGTGTCGAGATTGTCCTGCGCCTTCTGAAGCTCGGCCTGGGCCTCCTGGGCCATTTTCATGATATCGTCGAGGCTGGGCATGTCAGGCGCTCCGTCTTTCTTTTCCGGGATAGTCGATAAGTTCGGCGTCGGGAAACACCTCCCGCGCCGCGGCGATGATGGGATGGTCCAGTATCTTCTGCCGGTTCGCCTCCGCCGCCATCTTCTCCTGTTCGAGGAGAGTCGGCTCGGATGGCGCGTCCGACACTTCCACGGTCCACTGCGTGCCGGTCAGCGCCTTCAGGGCGGCGGCGAGATCGCGGGAAAAGTCGCCGGACAGGGGCTTGGCCGGACGGATGGCAAGCTCGGGCGGCGCATAGCGCACGACGCCGGCATAATCGTGGAGTTGTTGGGCGAGCAGCGCCTTGCCATTTTCCTGCAGGTACGCGACCAGCGCCTCGAACGTGGCGGGGATCTGAGGGCCCTGCGGAACTTCGGCCGAAAGCATCGCGCCCTGCGTTTCGGCGGAGGCGGGAGCGGCAGAGGCCGCGCTCCGGGCGGGAACGGCTTCCCCGTTCATCAGCTTTTCGAGCAAGGTGCCGGGATCGGGCATTTCGGACGCGTGGATGATACGCAGCAGCGCCATTTCCGCCGCCTCGATCGGCATGGCCGCGCTCGTCACTTCACCCAGGCCCTTCAGCAGCAGCTGCCACAGCCGGTGGAGCGCCGCATGGCTAAGGCGGCTCGCCCAGTCGGCATAAGCCTCGCGCTCTTCGGCGGACTGGGCGGGATCGCTGCCGCCGCCGACTTTCGCCTTGGTGATGCCGTGGACGCTCTCCAGCAGACCGCGCATCATCGCCGAAGGCTCGACGCCCAGATCATATTGTTCCCGCACCGCCGCCAGCGCGCCCTGTGCATCGCCCGCCAGCAGCAGGCCGAGCAAGGCCCGGGTCGCGCCCCGGTCGGAGAGGCCCAGCATCGCCCGCACCTGCTCCGCCGTGACGCCGCTGGCGCCATGCGCGATCGCCTGGTCGAGGATGGAAAGCCCGTCGCGCGCCGAACCTTCCGCCGCCCGCGCGATCAGCGCCAGCGCCTCAGGCTCCACCTCCACCTCTTCC